>VBKD01000077.1 GCA_005888075.1 Chloroflexota bacterium | reverse complement strand
GCTCGAGGCATGCATGGACCTGGCGCGCACCGACGCGGTCGTCGCGGTTCAGGACCTCGGCGCGGCAGGGCTGACGTCAGCCGTGGCGGAGTGCGCGGGGCGAGTCTCGGGCGCGGGCGCGCGGATCGATGTCTCGCTGGTGCCTCGACGCGAGCGCCGGATGACGCCCTACGACGTGATGCTCTCCGAATCGCAGGAGCGCATGCTCGTCGTCGTCGAGCGCGGTCGCGAGGCCGAGGTCGAGAGCATCTTCCAGGCCTGGGACCTGACCTCGGCAGTGATCGGCGAGGTCACGGACGATGGGTTTCTCACTGTCGTGGACGGGTCGCAACAAGTCGCGCGCCTGCCGGTGCAGCTGCTCACCGATGGGGCGCCGCCGCGACGTCTGGTCGGCGTCGCGCCTGAGCCGGCCCCGGGCATCGATTTCGACACGCTCCCGCCGCTCGTCGACGCCGGCGCGACGCTTCTGCGCTTGCTTTCGAGCCCAAACCTCAGCAGCCGCCGCGGAGTCATTCGCCGCTACGACCACATGGTCGGCGACGCGACCGTCGTGCCGCCTGGCGGTGACGCGGCGATGCTTCGAGTGAAGGGCACCCGACTCGGCCTCGCGATGACCACGGACTGCAATTCCCGGTATTGCCACCTCGATCCCCACCTTGGCGCGCAGCTGGCGGTCGCGGAGGCCGCACGCAACATCATCGCCACCGGTGCCCGGCCCCTTGCGATCACCGACTGCCTCAATCTCGCCAACCCCGACCGGCCCGAGGTGTACTGGGAGCTCGAGGAGACCGTGGCCGGGCTTGCCCACGCGTCACGCGCCTTGGACATTCCCATCGTCAGCGGAAACGTCAGCCTCTACAACGACGCGTCAGGCGAATCGCCCATCTATCCCACGCCCGTGATAGGCATGGTCGGCCTCATCGACGACTACGGCAAGAGGCTCGGTGCCGGCTTCCGATCGGAGGGCGATTTCGTCCTGTTGATCGGCTCCAGCCACGACGACCTCGGGGGCAGCGAATATCTGAAGGTGGAGCATGACCTGGTCGCGGGCCGGCCGCCGTCGCTGGACCTTGCCCGGGAAAAGGCGGTCAACCAGCTCATCCTCACCGCGGCGCAAAACGGTTATCTGCGCTCGGCGCACGACTGTGCTGAGGGTGGCATGCTGGTTGCGCTCGCCGAGGCCTGCTTGCTCGGCCGCGTGGGCGTGCGCTGTCCGGCGGTGCGCCCCGAGCCGCCCCTGCGGATGGACTCAGCCTTCTTCGGGGAGTCGCAGAGCCGGTACATCGTGAGCGTGCCGTCGCGTGCGATGCCTGAGCTGCAATCGCTTGCCCGCAAGCACCACGTCGAGATCTCACTGCTGGGCATGGCGGGGGGCGACTCGATCGAGTTCGAAGGCCAGTTCAAGCTGTCGCTCGAAGAGCTGCGCCAGGCATGGGAAGGAGCCATCACCTAACCAAATGTGTGGAGTCTTCGGAATCTGCGCGAACCACGGCGTCGACGTCGCCAACCTCACGTACTTCGGGCTGTTCGCGCTGCAGCACCGGGGACAGGAGTCGGCGGGGCTGGCCGTGTCGGACGGAACCTCGGTGCGTGTGCACCGCGACATGGGTCTGGTGGCTCAGGTGTTCTCGCCGGCCACCATCAAAGAGCTGGGCGAAGGGTCGATCCTTGCGCTGGGACACACGCGCTACTCGACGACCGGCTCGAGCCGAGCCGAGAATGCGCATCCGCTGCCGTTTCACCACCCGACGCTCGGACCGGGAGCCATTGCGCACAACGGCAACCTGCTGAACGCCAACGCGCTGCGCGCACAGCTTGAAGAGCAGGGCGCGACGTTTGACAGCGGACTCGACACCGAGGTCATGGCTCGTCTCATCGAACACACACACGGCAAGACGTGGGAGGACGTGATTCGCCGCACCTTCGCCCGCGTCGTGGGCGCCTACTCGTGCGGGATCATCACGCCGACGCAGCTCATCGCGCTTCGAGATCCCTACGGATTCCGGCCGCTTTGCATCGGCTACATCCCCCTACCAGGACAGCCGGCTCACGTCATCGCATCCGAAACATGCGCTCTCGATACCGTGAACGCGAACTTCGTGCGCGAGGTGCAGCCGGGCGAGATGGTGCTGATGGACGAGCACGGCGTGCACAGCATCATGTTCCAGTCGTCGAACAAGCACGCGATGTGCGTGTTCGAGTTCATCTACTTCGCGCGGCCTGACTCGATTCTCAAGAACTGCGAGCTGGAGGACGCGCGGATCCGGATGGGACACGAGCTCGCGAAGGAAGCTCCCGTCGAAGCCGATATGGTCATCGCGTTTCCCGACTCCAGAACACCCGCCGCGATCGGTTACGCGGAGGCGGCCGGCATTCCCTTCCGCGAAGCGCTGATGAAGAGCCGCTACATCAATCGCACATTCATCCAGCCGGACCAATCGCTTCGCGAGGCCGGCGTGATGCTCAAGCTGAACCCGCTGCCGCGCTCTATCAAGGGCAAGCGGGTCATCGCGGTCGACGACTCCATCGTCCGCGGCACGACCTCGAGACGGATCATCGAGCGGCTGCGCGCCGCCGGAGCGCGCGAGATCCATATGCGCATCTCGAGTCCCCCCATGCGTTTTCCCTGCTTCATGGGCGTCGACATCGGGTCGACCAAGGAGCTCATCGCCGCGGGCCGTACCGTGGAAGAGGTGCGCCAGCAGATCGGCGCGGACAGCCTGCACTACCTTTCCATCCAGGGTCTCATTCGAGCAATTGGACGCGGCACCGCGCAGGAGTTCTGCCGCGCCTGCTTCGACGGTTCGTACCCGGTGCCCGTTCCGCAGCAGCTGGAGATGGACAAGATGCAGTTCGAGTCCCCGTCTCCCCTGCTAGCCAAGGCCTGAGGACTTGGGGAGCGAGGGTCTCTCGTACGCCGCGGCCGGCGTTGACATCGAGGCATACCAGCGTGTGCTCGAGCGGGTGAAGCCTCTCATCGCGGCGACCCACGGCAAGGACGTGGCGGTCGGCGTCGGTCCGTTCGCGGGACTGTACAAACTTCCCGGCGGCGGCCATCTCGCGGCCAGCGCCGACGGGGTCGGGACCAAGATCAAGGTCGCGATTGCCGCGGGCCGGCATCGCGGCATCGGCGTCGACATCGTCAATCACTGCGTCAACGACATCGCCACCGCCGGCGCGCGTCCGCTTTTCTTCCTCGACTACTTCGCGACCGGTCGGTTGGACCCCGATGTCTTCACTCAGCTGATCGAAGGGATGACCGGCGCGTGCCGCGAAGCAGGCTGCGCGCTGTTGGGTGGTGAGACCGCCGAGATGCCCGGCATGTACGCCCTCGGCGACTACGACCTCGCGGGCTTCATCGTCGGCATGGTCGAGCCAGGAGCGCATCGCGCACCGATCAAGGCGGGCGACGTGCTGATTGGACTGCCGTCGAGCGGTCTCCACACCAATGGTTATTCGCTCGTGCGCAAGGTGTTCGAGGATGTTCCTCCATCGCGAGCCTTCCCAGAGCTGGGCCGGCCGCTCGAAGACGTGCTCCTCGAGCCTCATCGGTCGTATCTCGAAGAGCTGACGCACTTCCGGTGGAAAGGTGCGGCGCATATCACGGGAGGCGGCATCCTGGGCAACCTACCCCGCTGCCTGCCTGAGGGTCTTGGCGCTCACCTGAAGAAGGCTGCCTGGGAGGTCCCGCCCATCTTCGAGCTCATCCGCAAACGTGGCCGGGTGGCCGATGATGAGATGTACGGAACCTTCAACATGGGTCTTGGCATGATCCTGGTGGTCGATCCCGGCGACGTTCCGGACGGGGCGAGGATCGTCGGCGAGGTGGTGCGTCATACCGGCCCCGATCGGGTGGTCATCCGCTGAGACTCGGAGTGGCGGCCTCCGGCGTGGGCTCCAATCTCCGCAATCTCGTCGAGCGCGGGTTCAACATCGTCGCGGTGGCCACCAACCGGCCGTCGTGCGGGGCGGCCACGTTCTCGCGCGGGAGGCGGATTCCCCTCGGCGAGCTTCCCCAGAAGACCTTTGGGTCGGCCGAGCTGCGCGACATCGCGATGCGCGATTTCTTCATGCGCCACCGCGTGGAGCTGGTCGTCGACGCGGGTTACGACAGGGTGCACACGAAACCGTTTCTCGATGCCTTCGAGGGCCGCATCATCAACATCCACCCTTCCTTGCTGCCTGAGTTCGGGGGTGGCATGGATGCCGTCGAGCAGGCGATCGAGAGCGGCGCCAAAGCCACCGGCGCGACCGTCCATGTCGTCACGGACGCCGTCGACGCCGGCCCGATCCTGGTCCAGGAGGCTGTGCCGATCCTGGAAGGCGATACGGTGGAGACTCTGCGGCAGAGGATCCACGAGGCCGAGTACCGGATCCTCCCGGTGGCGATCGGTCTGATGGAGGCGAAACTTGCCAATAGCTCTACTGTCGGTTAGCGACAAGACCGGACTGCCTGCCTTCGCGCGCGGGCTGAGGCGGCTCGGCTACGAGCTCTACGCCACCAGCAGCACGCTCGACGCGATCCAGGAAGCGGCGGTCGACGCCCACCCGGTGAGCGACCTGACGGGGTTCCCGGAGATGATGGATGGGCGGGTCAAGACGCTGCATCCGGGTGTGCATGCGGGGATCCTGGCAAGGCGCGACAAACCCGAGCACATGGAAGCGCTGGCCGCCCATGGCCTGCGGGAGATCGACCTCGTCTGCTGCAATCTCTATCCGTTCGTCGAGGCCGCGACCCGGCCCGACGTCACCTTCGAAGAGGCAGTCGAGCAGATCGACATCGGAGGTCCGGCCATGATTCGCGCGGCGGCCAAGAATCATGAGTCGGTGGTGGTGGTCGTGAGGCCGGAGCGCTACTCGGAGGTGCTCGGAGCGCTCAACGAGGATGCCCTGGATGAAGTGATGCGTCGCCGTCTCGCCGCCGAGGCATACGCGCACACCTCGGCCTACGATGCGTGGATCGCTGCGTACATGCGCGAAGGCCTCGGCAACGGCTTTCCCGCGGAGCTTTCCTTCGCCGGCTTGCTGACCCAGCCGCTGAAATACGGCGAGAACGAGCACCAACGGGCTGCGTTCTATCGCTTCGGGCCAGATCCCGGAGGGCTCGGCGGTGCGACCCAGGTGCAGGGCGGCCCGATTGGCTTCAACAACATCCAGGACGCGTCGGCCGCGTACCAGCTCGTCCTCGATTACGACCAGCCGGCCTCGGCGATCGTCAAGCACATGAACCCGTCCGGCCTGGCCGTCGCCGAGAACATCGCGAAGGCTTATCGCCTGGCCTACGAATGCGACAAGGTGTCGGCGTTCGGGGGCATCGTGGCGGTCAACCGTCCGCTGGATCGCACAACCGCCGAGCAGATCGTGCAGATCGTCACGCACGTTGTCATCGCGCCCTTGGTGCTCGATGAGGCCAAGGACGTCCTTGCGCGGCGCAAGAACATGATCGTGCTGGCGGCCGATGCACCGCACCGCACGCTCTTCGACTACGACGTGCGTTCGGTGCCCGGCGGCTTTCTGGTGCAGGACTGGGACCGCATCGAGTTCGACCAGTCGAAGTTCGAGGCTGTCACCCAACGCGTCCCGACGGCTGCCGAGTGGGAGCAGCTGGGTTACGCGTGGCTCGCGGTCAAGCATGTGAAGTCCAACGCCATAGTGCTGTTCAACGCAGGCGCCGCGGTTGGCGTCGGCGCCGGACAGATGTCGCGCGTGGAGGCTGTGCAGATCGCGGTGAGGCGCGCGGGCGAACGAGCGAGGGGTTCGGTCATGGCCTCCGACGCGTTCTTCCCCTTCCCCGATGGTTTGGAGGAGGGGATTCGCGCCGGCGTCACCGCCGTCATCCAGCCGGGCGGTTCGATGCGGGATGCGGACGTGGTGGCGGCGGCCGACGCGGCCGGCATCGCGATGGTCACGACGGGCCAGCGCCACTTCAGGCATTGAGTCAACGCTTCGGGGAAGAGGGACGGAAGCTCTCGTATGGGACGTACCTCAAGGTGCCGGAGCTTCTCCAGCTGCAGGAGCGCCTCAGCCAGGAGCACGACGAGCTGCTCTTCATCGTCGCGCACCAGGTTTATGAGCTGTGGTTCAAGGTCATTCTTTTCGAGCTCGAGGCCGCGCGCGACCGGATCGACGCGGACGATATCTTCTTCGCGCGTCACTACCTGCATCGCGTGCACGTCATCGAGCGGCTGCTCATCGAGCAGATCGAGGTGCTCGAGACGATGTCGCCCCAGGACTTTCTCGCCTTCCGGTCGGAGCTTGCCCCGGCCAGCGGATTCCAGTCGGTGCAGTTCCGCGAGGTCGAGTTTCTGTCAGGCCTCGTCGGTCGACGATGCGTTTCAAGCCCTGCTCGGCCGGCGCGGTTCGCCGCCCCTGGTCGATGTCTTTCGCGACCGCGAGCGGTACGGCGACCTCTTTGACCTCTGCGAGGCGTTGCTCGACCACGACGAGTCGTTTGCGAATTGGCGAGCGCGGCACGTGCTGATGGTCGAGCGGCAGATCGGGGGCAAAACCGGCACCGGCGGCAGCAGTGGGGCGCAGTACCTGCGCACGACCTTGGGCAAGCGGTTTTATCCGGAGCTGTGGGACGTGCGGTCCAACCTGTGAAGGAACCGTTCCCTGGCGAGCGTGACGAGCATCACATGAAAAAGACCCGCGTGGAGAGTCCGCGGGTCACGTGCGGCTCGTGCCGGAAGTTCGACGGCACCGCTTGGTGCCGTCATTGGAACTTCCACACCACGGCGGAATCGCCGCCGTGCCGGTTCTACTCTTCTTCGAATCGCATATCCGGTAGGTAACCCTTAGCCAATTCCTAGCGCCCCTCCGGCGCTTTGCGCCACCTCCCCATGAATGGGGAGGATGATTGTTTATGCCGCTTCTGGTTCGGCTTCCTCGCGGGCCGCTGCGGGTTCGGTTTGCCTTCGGCCGTGGGATGAGCGCAGGACTGTCAGGGCTACGACCAGGGCTATCGCGACGCTCATCGCCGCCAGCAAGAACGCCAGCTGGTATCCGCCCGCCAGCGCGGACCGCAATGTGTTGCCTTGGGCGATCAGAGCGCCGGTGTGGGCCGTCGAGATGGTCCCCAGCGACGCCAGGCCGATCGCGCCGCCGATCTGCATGGTCACGTTGCCGAAGCCAGATGCCAGGCCGGCGTCGGCAACCGGTACTTCCGACATCGCGATGGTCAGCAGGGGCATGAACGAGGTGCCTGCACCAAGACCCAGCAGGATGTAGGCGGCGAAGATCCTCGGGAAGTAGTCAGCCTGAGCGTCAGCACCCGCGAGGATGAGCAGGCCGGTCCCGATCGTGATCAGACCCACGAGCAGCAGGTTCCTCGGACCGTACCGATGCATCAGCCAGGCCGTGATCCCGGCGGACAGCGACGCGAGCGTGAGCGTGGTCGGCAGGAAGGCCAGGCCCGTGGTGAACGAGCTGAAGCCCTTGACGTGCTGCAGGTAAAGGGCGCCGACGAAGAAGTTGGTGAACATGCCCGCCACCAGGAAGGCACGCGCCACGCTGGCACCCGTCAGCGAGCGAAGCCGGAGGATGCGCAGCGGCATGAGTGGGTTGCGCAGCCGAGTCTGAACCCAGACGAAGGCCGCCACCAAGACCAGGGCGAGGCCACCGAAACCCAGCGTGTGGGCCGAGGTCCAGCCCTGGTCCCCCGCCGTGACGATGGCGTACACGCCGAGCATCAGCGCCGCGGTGATCAGGATCGCGCCCGTGATGTCAACGCCATGCGACAGCCCTAGGCCGCGGTTCTCCTCGATGAGCCACCAGCCAAGCGCCAGCGTCGCCACGCCGATGGGCACGTTGATGAAGAAGATCCAGTGCCAGTTGACCCACTGGGTGAGCACGCCGCCCGCGAGCAGGCCGAGGGATCCTCCGCCGGCGATCACGAACGTGAACACGCTCATCGCCTGGGCACGCTCAGCGGGCTTAGGGAAGCCCGTGACGATCAGGGCGATGATCACCCCGCCGGAAAGCGAACCGCCGAGTCCCTGGAGGAACCGGCCCGCGACCAGCCCGCCGACCCCGTGCGACAGGCCGCTCGCCACCGAGGCTGCGGTGAACAGCAATACGCCGGCCAGGAACACCTTCCGGCGTCCGATCAGGTCGCCGGCGCGGCCCGCGACCAGGAGGAAGGCGCCGTAGGCGATCAGGTATGAGTTGACGACCCAAGTCAGGTTGGCCGGCGTGAAGCCGAGATCGCGCTGAATCGAGGGCAGCGCGACATTGACGATGGTCGAGTCCACCATGATCATCAGCTGCCCGAGGCAGACGACGACCAGGGCAATCCAGCGTCGAAGATTTTGATCCATGAAACGACCTCCAGAAGAACGCACGAGAAGCATGACGATCACTATAACGGGATCGTGATGATCTTTATTGCATGGATTATCCCGGGATGGGAATAATGGAGGCAGAGTGGTAGGATCAGGATCGATCGACGTGAAGACCGAGGGACGGCGCTCCGAGACGGGGGTGGTCACGCTGTTGACATGGCTCTCCAAGGCCCTCAACCGGCGCACCTCCGAAGAGCTGCTGGGGATGCGTCTCAAGGCCTATCTGGCCCTGGGCTACGTCAGGGAACACCCCGGCACGACCCAGCACGAGCTGGAGAGCGCGATGCTGATGGACGCCAACGGCGTGGTGATCATCCTCAACGAGCTCGAAGCGTTGGGCTACTCGATAAGGCGTCGAGACCCCAACGACCGCAGGCGCCACATCGTCGAGCTGACCGAGTCGGGCAAGCGGGCGCTGGAGGGGGCGGACAAGGCGCGGGAGAGCATCGAGGATGATGTCCTTGCGACGCTCACTCCGGACGAGCGGGAGACCTTCCGGTCGCTGATCCAGCGGGTGCTCGACGGCCTCATGCAGGCAGTGCCCGAGCCGCGCCTCTAACCGAGGTCTACTAGTTCAGGCGCTCCAGGATCATCGCCATACCCTGGCCGCCGCCGACGCACATCGTCTCCAGCCCATAGGTCTTGTTCTCGGTGCGGAGGCCGTTGAGCAGGGTGCACAGGATGCGCGCGCCAGTCATCCCGAACGGGTGACCCAGCGCGATCGCGCCGCCATGCGGGTTGAGCTTGTCGCTGAAGGGGTCGACCCCGATACCGCGTGCTGAAGGGATGACCTGAGCCGCGAACGCTTCGTTGATCTCGACGATGTCGATGTCGTCGATGGTCATCTTGGCTCGCTTCATTGCCTGCTTCGAGGCGTCGATGGGCCCCAGGCCCATGAATTCCGGCTCCAGCGCCGAGACTCCGGTCGAAACGATGCGGGCGATCGGCTTGATACCGAGCTCCTTGGCCCTGCGTTCGGACATCACCACCACCGCCGCGGCGCCGTCATTGAGCGGGCAGGAGTTGCCGGCGGTGACCTCGCCGCCGGGCCGGAACGCGGGCTCGAGGGCGGCGAGCGCCTCCATCGAGGTGTTGCGGCGTGGCCCGTCGTCCTTGGTGAAGCTCTGGCCGTTGGGCAGGGGCACTGGGACGATCTCGCGCTCGAAGAAGCCGTCGTCCTGTGAGCGCACGGCGCGCTGCTGGCTCTGCACCGCGAAGCGGTCCATGTCTTCGCGCCCGATGTTCTCGCGGATGCGCACGTTCTCCGCGGTCTGGCCCATGGCGATGTACACGTCCGGATATTCCTCTGTGCTGCCGGGCACGAGCTTCGGGTTGTACGTATCAGGGGCGTCTGGGTAACCGCTGCCGTAGCGCGATACGCACTCGACGCCCACCGACAGGAAGACGTCGCCCTCGCCGGCTTCGATTGCGTGCGCCGCCATACGCGTGGTCATCAGGGACGACGAGCAATATCGGTTGACCGTGACTCCGGGCACATCCAGCCGCGCGAGGATGGAGACGACTCGCCCGATGTTGTGTCCCTGCTCGCCGCCTGGCAGGCCACATCCACAGATGAGGTCTTCGATCTCGGTCGGCTCCAGCTGAGGGACCTTCTCGAGCACCTTGGTCACGACGTACGCCGCGAGGTCGTCGGGCCGAACATCGACCAGGGAACCTTTGCGCGCCCTGCCGACAGGGGAGCGGCCGTAGGCCACGACAACCGCGTTTGTCATGCGCTGTTTATACGCTGTCCGGTAAGGCGGGATTCAGCCCTGCCGCCGCCGGTCGTCGGACAGCGCGAAGACGGCGAAGCCGACGAACATCAGCACGACCACGCCGAGGACCGCCGGCCCGCTCATGCCTTGCAGGCCGGCGAGGGTGAGGACCAGCGCCAGAGACGGCAGCCAGAGAATGCCCGCCAGCTCCCGGCGACCGACCGCGCGGTAACGCTTGGCCTCCATCAGGAGCTCTCGCGGCAGCCGCTCTTCCGCGTCGAGCGGCCTGAAGATCGAGTAGGTGCTACGACGCTCGAGAATGCGGAGATCGCGTTCCTGCAGCGACATGGTGTCTCTATCACTAGTTTGCCACCAGAGGCTGGCCGGCGCGGCTAAGACTTGACCAGCAAAGCCTCCCGGGTGAACAGCCTCAGGGCCGCGTACCAGGACGCGGCGCCCGTGACGATGAGGCTCACGGTGGTCACCGCCAGCGCGGGCCAGGCCACCGCGTCGTGCACGATCGCGTCGCGCAGCACCAGGACGGCGTTGAGGATCGGGATCAGGTAGTAGGCCAGGCTGGGGTTGAAGTCGGGGATGAAAAGCACTATCGACGCGGGGAAGATGGTGATGAAGTACAGGGGCGTCACATAGGCCTGGCCCTGCCGAAAGTTCCTCGCCAGAGTGCCCAGTGCGAGCGTCACGGAGCTGAACGAGGCCGCCAGCAGAATCGCCAGCCAGACCATCACCGCGGCGGCCAGGGGGCTCAGCCCGATATGGGTTCCAGCCGTGATCTTGAGCTGTGTGAGCGCCAGCAGCATCGACGCGATCGCCGCCAGCGCCGCCACCAGGCTGATCGCGCTCACCGCCAGGATCTTCCCGACCAGCACCTGGGTGCGCGGGGCGGGTGTCAGCAGCAGGCTCTCGAGCGTCTTGCGCTCGCGCTCTCCGGCGGAGCTGTCCAGCGCGGCCGAAAGCCCGCCCGTCAGGCACATCGTGACGAGGATGTAGGGCAGGAAGAAGCTGAGGAAGGCATTGCCCGCCGCCTGGACCGGAGAGCTGAGGGGGTGCGGCGTGACCGGCAATGGGTTGAGGATCGAGGGGTCCACGCCCTTCTGCCGGAGGGCGGCGGCGACTCTGGCGGCGTCGAACTGACCGAGGACCACCCGCAAGCGCACTTCCGCAAGCTGGGCGCTCTGCCGGCTCGGGTCGTAGTACTCGTCGATTCCGGATGGGGAGAAGGCGACACCGAGGTCGACCTGCTTCTTCGCCGCCGCAGCCGGGTCATCCACGCGTTCGAGCTTGAGACCGGTCGCATTGAGCAGTGTGTCGAGGCCCGCCGGCACGTCGCCCGTGTATCCGACGGTGTAGGTCTGGGTCGCCGTTCTCGTGGCGACCTGAGAGATGACGGAGAGCACGATCGGAGACGCAAGCACCGCCAGGGCGATCGCGACCAGGGTGCGCCGGTCGCGGAGGATCTCGAGCATCTCTTTCTTGAAGACGACCGCGACAGCCCTCACCGCGCACCCACGAGGTCGAGGAAGGAGTCTTCCAGGTCACGGTTGGGGCCGCGCACGTCGGCGGTGGTGCCGCTCGCGACCACCTTGCCCCGATGGATGATCACCACGCGGTCGCAGAGCCGTTCCGCATCGTGGAGCACGTGCGTGGAGAAGATCACGCATTTGCCGCGCTGCTTGGATTCGATCATGAACTCGCGGATCTCGCGGGATGCCAGAACGTCTAGATTCGAGGTCGGCTCGTCGAACATCAGCACCGGAGGGTCGTGCACGATGGCGCGAGCGATCGCGACCTTCTGCTTCTGGCCAGACGAGAGGCTTTCGGCTCGCTGGCCCGCGAAGGACCTCATGTCGAGCCGGTCGATCACGGCGCCGACCCTGCTGTTCAGCTCGCCGTCGGTCACCCCGCTCAGCTCGGCGAAGTACGCGATGTTCTCGCGTGCCGAGAGTCGCGGGTACACGCCGATCTCGGCGGTGACCACACCCACACGGCGCCGGACCTCCTGTGGCTCGACACGTGTATCGAAGCCGAGCACCCCGACCGACCCGGCGTCCGGCTGGAGCAGCGTGCAGATGACCCGCAAGGTGGTCGTCTTGCCCGCGCCGTTCGGTCCCAGGAGCCCGAAGATCTCGCCGGAGTTGGCCTCGAACGAGATACCCCGAAGCACCTCGTTCTTGCCGAGATTCTTTGCCAGGCGGTCGACTTTGACCGCCACCCCGCTCACTTCTTTGGCGCGGGTCGCCTCGTGGCGGTCTTCGGCTTGGCCGCCGCCTTCGCGGCGGTGGCCTTCGGTTTGGGGGTTCGCCTGGCCGGGGCTGGCCTCTCCGGTGTGGCGGCAGCCTCAGGCTCGGACGCCGGCTGAGGAGCCGGCGCTTCCGGGGCCGGCGCGTCGGCACCTGCGACTCCAACGGTGCTGGCGAGAGTTCGGTGGCAGGTCTCACACGTCACTGTCGTCCGCACGAGCGCACCGAGGTGACGCTCCTCGCGGCGAATGTTGCGCGGACGGGCGCAAAACGAGCAGTAGCCGACCTCCGTGGTGACAGTCACCTGCCCCGGTCTCTTGTTCATAGCCTGACTAAGGTAAACTTTCGCGAGCGTCGGGTTTTCCTTTAAGTCCGGTACAGAGATGCCGGGAAGGAGGTTTTTTGATGGCTGTCGGGTCGCGGATGCGACACGTTATCGAGAGCCAGCAATTCTCAAGGTCTCTCCTCGAAGAGCTGTTCGCGCGCTCTGAAGAGATCAAGGCCGAGCCGCACCGATTCATGGGCCGGCTCAACGGCCAGGTCATGGCTGCGCTCTTCTATGAACCTTCCACGCGCACGCGTTTTTCCTTTGAGGCTGCGATGCTCCGGCTCGGGGGCCAGACGATCGGCACGGACAACGCGCGCGAGTTCTCCTCCGCGGCCAAGGGGGAAACACTGGAGGACACGATCCGGATCGTCAGCGGCTACGCGGACGTGATCGTGATGCGCCACAACGAGGAGGGCGCCGCCAAACGAGCCGCCGCGGTGAGCTCCGTGCCGATCATCAACGCGGGTGACGGTCCGGGCCAGCACCCGACGCAGGCACTTCTCGACCTCTACACCATCAAGGACGAGCTCAACCGCATCGACGGGGTGCGCGTGGCGATGGTCGGCGACCTCGCCAACGGGCGAACAGTCCGGTCGCTCACCTATCTGCTCAGCAAGTTCAAGGACATCAAGCTCTGGTTCGTGGCTCCGCCGCAGGTCGCGATGCGCGACGACCTGAAGGCGCACCTCGACGAACACAAGGTGCCCTGGGTCGAAACCGAAGACCTCGATTCGGTGCTGCCGGAGGTCGACGTCGTTTACCAGACGCGCATTCAGAAGGAGCGCTTCACCGATCCGGACGCATACAACGCCGTGAAGGGCATCTATCGCATCGACAAGAAATCGATGAGCCTCATGCGCAAGTACGCGATCCTCATGCATCCGCTGCCGCGCGTGGACGAGATCTCGCCCGAGGTTGACGACGATCCGCGCTCCGCTTACTTCCGGCAGGCTCGCAACGGTCTGCGCATCCGGATGGCGCTCCTGGATCGACTTTTGGCATGAGCATCACCCAGGGCCGGCTCAAGGCGACGGTGATGGACGCCGACCAGATCCGCCGCTCTCTTTCTCGAGTTGCTCACGAGATCGTCGAACGCAATCACGGTGTCGACGACGTGGTGCTCATCGGGATCGTCAGCAAGGGCGATGTGCTGGCGAGGCGCCTCGCGGCTGTCCTGACCAAGCTCGAGAGGTGTGCGGTGCCATTCGGCCGGCTTGACATAACGCGCCATCGCGACGATCTGCATTTGCGACCGCATGACGGCGAGCGGCCGGCCAGCGATGTGCCCGACATCGATGGGAAGGTCGTGGTCCTGGTCGACGATGTGATCTTTCACGGCCGCACCGCCCGCGCCGCCATGGACGCGTTGATGGAATTCGGCCGGCCCCGTGCGATCCAGCTCTCCGTGCTGGTGGATCGCGGCCATCGGGAGCTTCCCATTCGCCCTGACTACGTGGGCAAGAACGTGCCGACATCTGATTCCGAGCGGATAAAGGTGCTCATCGACGAGGTTGACGGGATCGACCAGGTGGTGATCGTTGCGGTCTAGGAAGTCTTACGCGGCGCTTGTGCTGGAGGACGGTCGCGCCTTCGTGGGAGCACCGCTGGGTGCAGACGTCACAGGCGAAGGGGAGGTCGTCTTCAACACCGCGATGACCGGGTACCAGGAAGTCCTGACCGACCCGTCGTATGCCGGTCAGATGATCTGCATGACGTATCCGCTCCAGGGCAACTACGGCGTGCGGGATGCGGACGCGGAGTCGGCAAGGCCCTGGGCAAGGGCGCTGGTGGTCCGGTGGGCGTGCCCGGTGCCCAGCCATCACTCGAGCGAAGCATCGCTCGACGAGTATCTGCGGCGATGGAACGTGCCGGCCATCACCGAGATCGACACGCGCGCGCTGACTCGTCACCTCCGCAAACACGGCGCGCTGCGCGCGGTGCTCGTTCACGAAACGAAAGCTCCATCGGATGCACGCCTCGCCGAGCTGGCCGGCGCCGCCCGCCAGGTCAGGCCTTTGTCTGAGCAAGACCTGGTGGCCGAGACCTCGCGCACACAAAAAGAGGAATGGCTCGATGCGCTGCCGCCAGAGCTGCGCACTCGAAAGCGCGCGGAGGGCGAGGGCCTCCTGGTCGCGGTGATCGATTACGGCGTCAAGTCCAACATCCTGCGATCCCTGCGTGAGCGGGGCTGCCGGGTGGTCGTGCTGCCGCATACCGCCACATGGGCCGACGTAGAGGCCTCCGGAGCCGATGGCCTCGTGCTGTCGAACGGCCCGGGCGACCCGGCAGTGCTCGACGCACCGGTCGAGCTTGCCAGGCAGGCGCTCGGCCGGATCCCGGTATTCGGAATCTGCCTAGGTCACCAGATCATCGGCCGGGCCGCGGGGGCCAGCACCTCCCGGCTGCCGTTCGGCCATCACGGCGCCAACCACCCGGTCAAGGACCTCGACACCGGCCGGGTGCACATCACGAGCCAGAACCACGAGTTCCAGGTCGACGCCGCCTCGATTCCACAGGGCGACTTTTATGTCTCTCAGCGGAACCTCAACGACGGGTCGGTCGAAGGCCTCGGGCATCGCAGGCTGCCGGTGTTCAGCGTTCAGTACCACCCCGAAGGTTGTCCCGGGCCGCAGGACAACCAGCATCTCTATGACCGCTTCATAGATATGGTGCGCAGCGGCGCGCCGGTGGCGAAAGCGGTCGCCGGCATGGCGGAGGCGGCGCGGCCCCGCAAAGTCCTCATCCTGGGCTCCGGTCCCATCGTCATCGGCCAGGCCGCGGAGTTCGACTACGCCGGGACGCAGGCGTGCAAGGCGCTGCGTGAGGAAGGGATCGAGACCGTGCTCGTGAACTCGAACCCGGCGACGATCATGACCGACGAAGAGGTCGCAGACCGCGTCTATCTGGAGCCCCTCACCGTGGAGTCGGTCGAGCGCGTCATCGCACGCGAGCGGCCTGACGCGCTGCTGCCGACGCTCGGCGGCCAGACCGGTCTGAACCTCGCGACCGATCTTGCCAACGCGGGAGTGCTCGACCGCTATGGGGTGCGCCTGCTCGGCGCCAACCTGGACACGATCCGCAAGGCCGAGGACCGCCAGGCCTTCAAGCAGATGCTCATCGACATCGGCGAGCCCGTGCCGGTCTCCCGAGTGTGCGAGTCGCTGACGGAGGTCAGGCAGTTCGCCGCAGAGGCCGGCTTGCCCCTGGTCGTCCGTCCGGCTTACACGCTGGGGGGAACAGGCGGAGGTTTCGTGACGACTGAAGCCGACCTGGAGCGAATCTCCTCGCGAGGACTCGACGCGTCGCCGATCCACCAGGTCCTCATCGAGCGCTCGCTGTGGGGCTGGAAGGAGATCGAGTACGAAGTGATGCGGGACGCCGCCGACACGTGCATCACGGTCTGCAACATGGAGAACCTCGATCCGATGGGCGTGCACACCGGTGACTCGATCGTCGTCGCCCCGGCTCAGACCTTGTCCGATCGCGACCACCAGATGCTTCGCTCGTCAGCAATCCGCATCATCCGCGCGCTCGGCATCGAGGGCGGATGCAATGTGCAGTTCGCGCTGGACCCGAAGAGCTCTGCGTACTTCGTGATCGAGGTCAATCCGCGTGTGAGCAGGTCGTCCGCGCTCGCTTCCAAAGCGACGGGCTACCCCATCGCGCGTGTGGCCGCGAAGGTCGCGGTGGGGAGACGGCTGGAAGAGATCCGCAACGAGATCACGGGTCGAACCTTTGCCGCCTTCGAGCCGGCGCTCGACTACTGCGTGGTCAAGATCCCGCGCTGGCCGTTCGACAAGTTTCCCGCCGGTGACCGCCGGTTGGGCACGCAGATGGCCTCGACGGGCGAGGTGATGGCGATCGAGAGGACCTTCGAAGCCGCCCTGACCAAGGCCATGCGCTCACTGGAGCAAAAACCGCCGGCCACGTGGGAGCTTGGCGGCGACACCATCGACCAGCCCAACGACCGGCGCCTCTTCGCACTCCTGAACGCCCTGCGCAACGGCGCGGACCCGGGGTCGCTGGCGGAGCGAAGCGGAATCGACCGTTGGTTCATCGACCGTCTCGCCGGCATCACCAGGCTCGAGGTCGAGGGCGATGTCCGCGAGCTTCGGCGCGCCGGGTTCTCAGACCCGATGATCACCGCCCTCCGGGGCGAGACCGTTGAACCGGCCGCGCCGACATACAAGCTCGTCGACACATGTGCAGGCGAGTTCGAAGCCGCGACGCCGTACTACTACTCCTGCTGGGAAGAAGAGAACGAAAGCAAGAACTCTTCCCCACTAAAGGACAGAAACTCTTCCCCACTTGTGGGGAAGTCCCCGCCGAAGGCGGGGGATGGGGCCGACAGAGGAACTATGTTGGTTATAGGCTCAGGCCCCATCCGCATCGGCCAGGGCATCGAGTTCGATTACTGCTCGGTCCACGCGGCCTGGTCGCTGCGAGAGTCGGGCGTCCGCGCCGTGCTGGTCAACTCCAACCCGGAGACCGTATCCACCGACTTCGACACCTCCTACCGGCTGTACTTCGAACCACTCGACCTCGACGGTGCGCTTCATGTCGCCCAGGCGGAAGGGGTCGATGGCGCCCTGGTCCAGTTCGGCGGCCAGACCTCGATCAACCTGGCGGAGCCTCTCCACGAGAACGGCGTCGCAATCATGGGCTCGAGCGTCGAAGCTATCGACCTGGCGGAAGACCGGCGCGCCTTCGCGCGCTCCCTTGATGCGATCGGCATCCCGCAGCCGATGGGGGGGACCACCACCACGGTCGAGGAGGCTGTCGCCATCGCCGAGCGCGCCGGCTACCCAGTCCTCGTGCGGCCCTCCTATGTCCTGGGCGGTCGAGCCATGGAGATAGTCCGCAACCCCGGCGAGCTTCGCCGGTACATGGTGTGGGCGATCGGCGCGATGCCTCGGGGCCAGGTGCTCGTCGACAAGTACCTGCAGGGAATCGAGGTCGAGGTCGACGCGATCTCCGACGGTGACACCGTCGTCATTCCGGGCGTCATGCAGCACGTGGAGCGCGCGGGCGTGCACTCCGGCGACTCATACGCGGTGTACCCGGCGCAAGGCCTCGAAGCCACGGAGGTCGACCATGTGATCGATTACACCGTCAGGATCGCCCGTCACCTGCGCCTGCGGGGATTGGTGAACGTGCAGTACGTCGTGCATCGCGGGCACGTGTACGTCCTCGAGGTCAACCCACGCGCGTCGCGCACGGTGCCGTTCCTCTCCAAGGTCACCGGGGTGCCGATGGTCCGGTTGGCGACGCGAGTGATGCTGGGGGAGAAGCTGGCCGAAATTGGCTGGAGCACCGGACTTGTTCCGCCGCGCGGCCTGGTCGCGGTCAAGGCGCCCGTTTTCTCCATGAACAAGCTGCCTGCGGTCGACTCATACCTGGGACCGGAGATGAAATCGACCGGTGAGGCGATCGGCCTCGCGCGCACGCTCAACGAGGCGCTCCGCAAGGCGTTCGCAGCCTCGGGAATGCACGTGCAGCGAGGCAGCGCGGCGCTGTTGACCATCGCCGACTCGGACAAGCCGGAGCTGCTCCCGATCGCATCGCGCCTGGTTCAGATGGGCTGCCGGCTGGTTGCGACCGAAGGCACGGCCAAGGCGCTCCAACAGGCGGGCTTCTCGCCGCGAGTGGTTGCAAAGATCGGTGAGGAAGGCCCCACCGTGCTCGACGTCATCGTGCGCGGCGAGGTGGCCCTCGTCATCAACACGATGTCCAACATCTACACCGACCCGGGTGAGGCGGGGGGTCCTGTTTTCAAGGATGGCTTCGAGATCAGGCGCGCGGCCGTCGAGCGCCGCATCCCGTGCCTCACCTCGCTCGACACCGCGACGGCTTTGCTGGAATCGGCGGTCGCGCCCGCCGAGGAGCTCGAGGTGCGAACCATCGATGAGTGGCGTGAGGCCACGCCCTCGGCGCTCGTCGGAGAAAGCTAGGGAGTCCCGCTGATGTTTCTGATCGAGGCTCCCATCACCGGCAAGCGGCAGGTGGCGCGCGGCATGTTCGTGCTTTCGATGCGGGCGCCCGAGATCGCGGTCTCGGTGCGCGCGGGCCAGTTCGTGAATCTCGGCTGGTCGCCCGGCCCGCTCTTGCGCCGGCCGTTCTCGGTATACCAATCTGACGGAGACCAGATCGAGGTCATCCTCAAGGCGGTCGGCACTGGCACGTCTCAGCTGCTCGACATGCGGACCGGCGACCGCCTCAGCTGCCTGGGTCCCCTCGGTCATGGTTTTGATCTGCGGGCCGGTCCCACGAGCGTCGTGCTGATCAGCGGCGGCCTGGGGATCGCACCGATGCCGCTGGCGGCCAAAGAAGCGGCCGCGCACGGTATGAAGGTCACGTGGGTGCATGGGGCGCGAACCGCGGAGGAGCTGTGCACGGAAGCAACCGGCGATGCGCTGATCTGGGCCACGGACGACGGCTCGAAAGGATTTCATGGCAACGCGGTCGCGGCGGCGCCGGACGCGGATCTCGTCCTGGCCTGCGGTCCCAACCGCATGCTTGCGGCCGTGGCCGCTCGCACGCCTGACGCGCTTGTGGCGGTCGAGACCTATATGGGCTGCGGGACCGGTGTGTGCCTGGGCTGCGCGGTGCCGTTGAAACAAGGCGGTTACGACCGTGCGTGCAAGGAAGGACCGGTTTACCGCGCGGCCGGCATCGACTGGACGGCGCTGCCCGCGCACCTTGCTTACTCGGTGCCGGTTTGAAACCCGATATGTCCGCCGCCGTCGGCGACCTGAAGCTGCGTGGACCGGTCCTTGCGGCGTCCGGCACATTCGGTTACGGCACCGAGGTCCCGCTGCTCGAGCGTCGCGCCCTGGGCGGCATGGTGTCGAAAGGGATCTTCCTCAGGCCGCGTGCAGGTACCGCGCCGCCGCGCATCGCCGAGACCCCATCCGGGATGCTGAACGCGATCGGCCTTCAAGGGCCCGGCGCCGACGCGTTGGTACGCGACTACGCACCGAGGTGGGCGGATTGGGATTTCCCGGTGCTTGTCAACATCAACGGCGAATCGGTCGCGGAATATGGGGACCTGGTCGCGCGGCTTGACGGTGTGCCGGGGATCGCCGGATTCGAGGTCAACATCTCCTGCCCGAACGTCGAGCAAGGCGGCCTTTACTTCGGCAATGACCCACGCTCCGCCGCGGCGGTGACTGAGGCGGTTCGCGTGCGGACCAAGCTGCCCGTCTGGGTGA
>VBKD01000010.1 GCA_005888075.1 Chloroflexota bacterium | reverse complement strand
AGTCACCGGTCGCCCAGCTGGTTGGAACCATGCAGACCCCGCTTCAGCAGCTCCTCGGAGTGCTCGAGGCATACAGAAACAAATTGGAGGCAGCGTAAATGGCGGCAACAAAGATCACCCCGAAAGAGTTCGTTGAAGCGCTCAAGGACTGGAGCATCCTCGACGTAGTCGAGGCTGTGAAGGCGATCGAGGACGAGTTCGGCATCAAGGCCGCCGCGGCTGTGGCGACCGTCGCCGCGGCGCCCGCGGCAGGCGGAGCGGCCGCCGAGCCGGCCGAGGAGCAGACTGAGTTCACCGTCACGCTGACCGCGGTCGGCGAGAGCAAGATCAACGTGATCAAGGCGGTTCGCGAGCTGACGCAGCTCGGCCTGAAGGAGGCCAAGGACCTGGTTGACGCGGCCCCGAAGCCAGTGCTCGAGAACGTGGCCAAGGCGGACGCGGACAAGGCGGTCGCCAAGCTGAAGGAAGCGGGAGCGACGGCCGAGATCAAGTAAAGCAACCCAAGACTTGGGGTGGTGGAGCCGGGCCGGCGTGGCCCGGCTCTTTTGTTTCAGGCGCGCCGCGCCCTCGTGACGCCGCGGCGAACCGGCGCGCGGCCCGCCGGCTGCTTGGCCGGCTTGGGAGCCTTGAGCTTGGTGACCGCCCGGACGATGGAAGCCTTAGGCGTGAGGCGAATGGGTTTGCCGTAATGGTTGAGGGTCAGCGCCTTGCCGCTCACCAGCGTGTATGTCACGCGGCGGTGGTTGACGCTGACCTTGATCAGACGGTCCAGGAACGTGACGCGAAAAACCAGACGGCGGATGGCGGGAGGCAGGCGGGGGGCGAATCCGAACAAATCACCGTGATGACGCATGCCGCCAAATCCCCCGACGACCGCTTGCCACGCCCCGGCGAGAGAACCGATGTGGACGCCGTCTTCCACGTTGCGCTCGAGGTCCTTCAGGTCGATGAGGGCCGCCTCGCCGAGGTAGTCGTGCGCGAGCTGCATTTGTCCGACCTCTGCGGCGATGACGGCCTGGGTGCTCGCCGACAGCGAGGAATCTCGGACCGTGATCGCCTCGTAGTAGTTGAAGTTGCGGGCCTTCTCCTCGTCGGTGAAAGCGTCCCCGCGCAGATGCATCGCCAGGACCAGGTCCGCCTGCTTGACCACCTGCTTTCGGTACAGGTCGAAGTACGGAAAGTGCAGGAACAGCGGGTATTGGTCGGGCTTGGTGGCGGCGAAGTCCCAATGCTCGTGGTCGGTGTACTGGCTCGCCTGCTTGTGGACACGAAGCTTTGGCTCGTACGGGATGTAGATGTTCTCCGCCGTTGCCCGCCACGCCTTGCGCTCGGCGGCTGTCACCCGTAAACGCTTCGCAACCCCTGGATGTCGCTCCGCGGCTTCAGCTGCAGAGCTCAGGTTTTGCTGCGCCATCAGGTTGGTGTAAAGGTTGTTGTCGGCAAGGGCGTTGTACTCGTCCGGTCCGGTGACCCCATCGATCCGGAAATGCCCATCGCGGTCGTGATGGCCGACCGACATCCAGAGCCGAGCGGTCTCGACCACGAGCTCGACCCCTACCGTCTGCTCAAAGGCCACGTCCGCGGTTGCCTTGACGTAGCGCAGCACCGCGTGGGCGATGTCGGCGTTGATGTGGAGTGCGGCGGTCGAAGCCGGCCAGTAGCCGGAGCACTCCTCGCCGCGAATCGTCCGCCAGGGGAATGCCGCTCCTCGAAACCCCAGGTCTCGCGCTCTCTTGCGCGCCATGTCGAGTGTCGAGTACCTCCAGCGGAGGGCGTCCGCGACGCATTGCGGCGCCGTGTAGGTGAGGACAGGCATCACGAAGGTCTCCATGTCCCAAAAGGTGTGGCCGTCGTAGCCGGGACCGGTGAGGCCCTTGGCGGGGATCGCGCGTTGTTCCGCCCTGGCCGCCGCTTGCAGCACGTGAAACAGGGCAAATCGAATCGCCAGTTGCACCTGCGGGTCGCCGTCGAGCTCAACGTCCGCCCGGGCCCAGAAGTCCCCGAGGTACTCGCGCTGCTTGGCCGCCAGGCCATCCCATCGATGGACGACGGCTGTGTTCAGCGCCCCATCGACCTGGGCGCGCAAGGCAGGCGTCGACCGAAGGCTCGACCAGCCGTAGGCGACGAACTTCTCGATCCGCAGGCGCTGCCCTGGTTCCAACCTTGCCGTCAGCGTGAGCCGAGCTGTGTCTTCCGCGGTCTCGGCTCGCGTGCCGATCCCATCAGGGCCGCGGACGATGTGATCCATGGCCGCCGCGACCCGGAGCCCGCTGCGTTTGGTCGAATGGACCAGCGCCGCCCGGAGCTCCTGGCTGATGACGAACTCGCCCTTCAGCGGGCTGTCCACGACGGCGGCCGTGCGTGGGTCCAGTCCCGTGCGATCCGTGACGTGCTCGTTCACCACGAGCTCCGATTGGACCACCAGGTCCGCCGGTCCATCGAGGACCTCGACCTCATAGAGGATCGCGGCGAGCGCCCGATGGACCAGTGAAACCATGCGGGTGGACTGGACCCTTACCGTTCGGTGGGTCGGGGATTCCCACACCACCGTGCGGCGCAGCACGCCGGCTCGCAGGTCGAGGACGCGCTCGTGGGAGATCAGGTTGCCGTAGCGGATGTCGAACGGCTCGTCGTCGACCAGCAAGCGGATGATCTTGCCGTTCGTGACGTTGATCATCGTCTGGCCTGCTTCCGGGTAGCCGTAAGCCGCTTCGGCGTAGGGGAGAGGCACGGCTTCGTAGACGGCATTGAGGTACGAACCCGCGATCACGTGCGGTTCCCCCTCGTCCAGGTTGGCGCGCCACCCGATGTGTCCGTTCGAGAGGGCGAAGATCGACTCCGTCTGCCCGAGGAGGTCGAGGTCCAGGCGCGACTCCCGCACGGCCCATGGCTCGACCTCGAAGGAGTCCTGGGGGATCACGCGGCCATGAGCTCAGCCAGATCCTTCACGACGATGTCCGCGCCGTGCGCATACAGCGCATCCGACTGGCCCACGCGATCGACGCCGACCACCAAGCCGAAACCGCCCGCGCGGCCCGCTTCGACCCCGGCGAGAGCGTCCTCATACACGGCGGCGTCTGAGGCCGCCGCGTCCAGGAACCGGGCCGCCTGCAAGTAGGTGTCAGGGGCGGGCTTTCCCCTCAGCTGCTCCCGCTCGGCGACGTTTCCGTCCACCTGCGCGTCGAAGAGGTCGTCGATCTGCGCGGCCCGCAGCACCTCGGTCGTGTTCTTGCTCGACGAGACGACCGCCACCTTGAGGCCGGCACGCCGGGCGGCCCGCACGTAAAGCACGGACCCTTCATAGGTCTGGACGCCGTATTGATGGATGTGCCTCAAGAAGATCTGGTCCTTGCGGTTGCCGAGACCGTGGATCGTGTCCAACTCGGGAGGGTCGCCTTCTGCTCCTTCGGGCAGGGTGATGCGGCGCGAAGCGAGAAACGACCGCACGCCGTCGGACCTCGGCTTCCCGTCGACGTATTCGTCGTAGTCCTTGATCGGATCGAAGGGCACGAACCCTTCGCCGGTTTTCGCCGCACGCTGCTGGAGAAAGGCGTCGAACATCTCTTTCCACGCTTGGGCGTGGACCGCCGCCGTCTGGGTGAGCACCCCGTCGAGGTCGAACAGGCACGCCGTCGTGGTTGGTTTCAAGCCAAGCTTGGTCCGGTCGGGCGGCGTCACCTCCGCTGCGCGCTGGTGGCGCCAAGGTGTCGCAGCACGAGGTCCATCCCGCGGTCCAGCTCCTCCTCGGTCACGCACCAATGGGGCGATAGGCGCACGCGGCCGGGGCGCGAGTCGACGATCACGCCGTCCCGGTGCAGCGCCGCTTCCACCTCTTCGGGGTGTTCGCACTCGAGCGTCACGATGCCGCAGCGTCTGGCCCTCTCGCGCGGCGTGAAGGTCCGCACGCCCGCCTCGTCGCACCGCTGGAGGATGCGTTCGGTCAGGTCGCGCAATCGCTCCTGGATGTTGGCGACGCCAACCTCGAGGATCAGCTCCAGGCCGGCCAGGCCCGCGTAGTTGCAGGCCACCGCCCACGTGCCGGTCTCGAGCCGGCGCGCGTCGTCCGCGAAGACCAGCTCCTGCAGGGTGAAAGAGAACGGGTCACGCGTCGCGAACCATCCGGTCCCCTGGGGCCTGACCTGGCTGATCAGCTCAGGCCGCACATAAAGGAAGGCGTTACCCGGACCGCCACTCAACCATTTCAAGCAGCCGCCG
>VBKD01000076.1 GCA_005888075.1 Chloroflexota bacterium | reverse complement strand
CGTTGGCGGTCATCAGCTCTGTGGCGAGCTTCGTGATTCCCTTCGGTGGTGTGATCGCGGCGCTCGTCACGCCGGCGATTCTGGCCATGGTCGTGCCGTGGCTCGCGAGATTCCGAGTCGACGGTTACACTCAGACATGATGTCGGAGAACGACCGCGTCGGCATCACCCCGAAGAGCTGGACGGGCGAGCTGCATCACGGCGTCCTGCATCTGGGCAAGCGCTGGTATGTGATCAGCGCAGAGATCGACGAGTCCGGCCACGCGGAGGGCGTGCGCCTGGATGGCCCGTACGCGGACCACGACGCTGCCGAAGCCGCGGCGCGGAGCTCGCAAGACAAGCGATAGCGATCTTCCGGCGGCTAGCGCTCCTGCTCCCACTCGGGGTGCTTGCGGAACAAGCCGCCCCAACCAAGGTGAAACCAGCGCTCCTCGCGATATGGCTGTAGCGATGCAACGTCGTCCGCTGCCAGGTCCGTGATCACATGTTTGCTTGTGATTTTCTTGATCCGCGGCGCGTCGATCTCGACCATCTTGCCGTCGGAGCCGCGCTTGACGACTATGCCGTGGAAGATGTCTTCGGTCTCATCGCCAAGAAGCGATTCAGCGGTACCGATCTCCGTGCCATCTGTTGTCACGACGGGCGCCCGATATGGCATGGCGGTCCAAGCAACTTGAGTTTCGTTTTCAAACATCGCAACACCACTGTAGCTGCCGGCGTAGAACAATGAGGACATGACGACATACAGTCCCCTACTGTCGCTCTTTGCTCTCGCTCCCAGGCTCAGGCTGGCGTCGAAGCGCGCGCTGAGCGTGTATCTGCCGGCGCGTTCGGAAGGCTATGACGCCCGCTTTTACGACATCGAGTTCGGCGACCTCGAACATCGTTACCGCGACCGCTTGGGCGGGAAGGATCGAGCGCTGATGGAGCACGAGCTGCGCCGGCTGCGCCAGTACGTGGCCGTGGTCAGGCCCGCAGGCTGCCCCGCATTCGCAGGCTTTGCCGACGAGCCCGAGGGACTGCTCGAGCTCATCAAGCTGCGCGCTCCAACCGAGGAACGGCTCCAGGTTGGAGACCTGCTGCTGCCACCCATCTTGCGGCAGATCGAGCAGTTTCCGCCGGCGCTGATCGCCGTCGTCGACAAAGAGCATGCGAAAACATTCGGCGCCCTCCTCGACGACATCATTCCTCTGCAAGAGATAAACGGCACGGAGGTCCGCCACTCGCGCGCCGGCGGAACATCAGCTGCGAGCAATCAGCGCAAGGCGGACAACAAGGCCAAATCCAATCTCGAGAGCGTGGTCAAGGTCGTTCAGCATGAGATGGCCTCCGGTGCTTACATGCAGCTGTACATCGCCGGCCCGGACGAAGCACGGGCCAAGTTCGAGCAGCTGCTGCCGGAACCCTTGAAGAAGGTCGTCGCGCGTCACCTACACGTTCTGATCGACTCGCCCACGCTCAAGCGCGACCTCAGAGAGAAGATGGAGGCCGCGCTCAAGCCTTAGAGGCCGAGGATCATCTGCGTCTGGGTGACCTTCGCCACCAACTTGCCTGTGGCATCGCGAACCGACGTCTCGATGACGATGGTCGCCCTGCCGCGGTGTAATGGGGTGGAGCTGGCGGTCACGGTTCCGCCGCGCACGGCGCCGAGAAAGTTTGTTTTGGACTCGATTGTTGCGGTGCCTGATGCCTCAGCCGGCAGATTCAAGAGCGCGCACGCACCACCGGCAGAATCGGCGAGCGCCATGATCGCCCCGCCGTGAAGCACTCCGTTGGAGGTGCACAGGGACTCCGACCAATCAAGCGACAGCACAACGCCGTCGCCGGAATATTCATCGGCGCGAATACCGAGTGTCTCGCACAGAGGCATGGCGTGGCGGACGGCGGCCGTGGCATCTTTTTCGATCATTCCGGTCAGTATGCGGCTCGGAATAAATCGGCCCGTCGCGGCGTAGGCTGAACCGGGGGGAGTCATGAAGGAACACGATCCGGTTGCCGAGCTGAGGCGGCTGGGACAGAGCGTTTGGCTTGATCAGATCGATCGGGCCATGATCCGGTCTGGCGCGCTGCATCGGCTTCGCGACGCGGGCGTCACCGGGGTGACGGCGAACCCGACCATCTTCGCCAAGGCCCTCGAGGCCTCCGATGTATACGCCGATGAGGTGAGCAAGCGCCTCAGAGAAGGGCGGCCTTCGGAGTCGGTGGTGTGGGACCTTCTCATCGAGGATGTCCAGGCGGCCGCGGACATCTTTCGCCTGGTGTACGAACGCGAACGCGGCGACGATGGGTTCGTCAGCATCGAGGTCTCACCGGAAATCGCTTATGACACCGAGCGAACGGTGGCCGCGGCCCACGACCTGAATCGGCGGGTGGACCGTCCGAACGTGATGGTCAAGGTTCCCGCGACCCCGGCGGGGCTGCCGGCAATCGAAGGTCTGATCGGCGACGGCCTGAATATCAACATCACGTTGATCTTCTCGGTCGAGCGCTACGTCAAGGTCGTCGAGGCGTACTTCGCCGGCCTCGAACGCCGGCTGGAGAGCGGATCCGACATTCGTCGCATTCGCAGCGTGGCGAGCTTTTTCGTGAGCAGGATCGACTCCAAGGTCGACGAGCAACTCTGGCAGAAGATTGAACAGGCTGAGAGCCCCGCCCAGAGGAACGAGCTGGAAGGAATGCTGGGCCGGGCGGCGATTGCCAACTCCAAGCTGGCGTACGAGATGTTCGGGCAGCTCCATTCGGGGCCGCGATGGGAACGTCTGAAGGAGGCCGGCGCCGCCGTGCAGCGCCCGCTGTGGGCGAGCACATCGACCAAGAATCCGAGGTATCTCGACACGATGTATGTCGAGGAGCTCATCGGTCCCGACACCGTGGACACCATGCCGCTGCCTACCTTTGAAGCTTTTCGCGATCATGGTCGCGTCGCGCCGACGTTGCAGGCCAACGGCAAGGAGGCGAGGCGCTATCTCGACGAGCTGGCCGCGGTGCGGATCTACCTCGCCGAGATCACGCAACAGCTCGAGGACGAAGGGGTCGAGGCTTTCGCCAAGTCGTTCCATGAATCGGTCGAGCGTCTAGGCAAAGTCCGGGTCGGCCGGTAAGTAGGGCTGCTTCCCAGCGCCCTCTCCCCTCGGGGGGAGAGGGAGTGCTCAATCCCTGGCTGCGACCAGCACTTCGAGCGAGTCCACCAGGCGTGGCCCTGGCCGGTTGAAGTACGCGGACCCGTCCAGCACCACCACCTTCGCCGCCCCCACCGCGTCGACCTGCTCTCGCACCGTCTCCGCCTCCCGGCGAGCGCGCGCGAGATCGAACCCGCACGGGGCCATCACCAGGAGCTCCGGCGCCGCCTCTCTCACGTCAGCCCACGAAAGGCCCGCTGACGGCACTCCCGCCCTCGCCAGCGGATCATCGATCCCAGCAATATCCAGCAGGTCCGGCGTCCAGTGCCCAGCGCGGTACGGGGGATCGAGCCACTCGAGAAACACCCCCCGAACGCGCTTCAGCTCTCGCGCCCTGGCCGCGGCCACACGGATGCGACGGCGCAGATCGATCATCAACGGCCCTGCATCCGCGCCGCACGCCTCGGCCAGCTCGTCGATATCGCCCAGCACGTCAGCGAGGAAGTGGGGATGCTGCCGGATCATCCTGATCCCGCGGAGCGCTCCGGCGACCTGGTCCGCGGGGATCGCGCAAACATCGCAGATGTCCTGTGCCACCACCAGATCCGGATCGAGCCGCAGGATCGCGTCGGTGTCGACCTCATAGAGCGAGCGGCCCTCCATCGCGGCCAGACTCACGGCGGCGTCGATGCCCGCGCTCCCTTCGCGCTCCAGCGCGAGCGTCGATCTCGTCACGACCGGAAGGGACGCCGCCTGTGGCGGATAGTCACATTCGTGCGTGACGGCGACCACCTGATCTCCCAGGCCGAGCGCAAACAATGATTCCGTGGCGCTTGGCAGGAGCGAGACGATCCTCATTCAGCCGCCTGCAGCCTGTCCACGACCTGCTTGAAGGCTTCGTACGGCTGAGCCCCGAGCACGAGATACCGGCGTCCGAAGATGTGGGCGGGTATCGCGTTGATGCCGACCGATGAGGCCACGCGCCGGTTCTCATCGATGACTTCGTCGTAGCGATTCTCTTCGATGGCCCTTCGCAGCTCGCCCGCGTCGAGACCGACCTCCGTCCCGATGCGCACGAGATCGTCGATGTTCTCGAGGCGACCCGTCTGTTCCCAATGCGCCTTCAACAGAGCGTCGTGCATCTCCAGGAACTTACCGTGCTCGCGCGCGAACTCCGCGGCGCCCAGTGCGCGGCGCGAGTTGATGATCACCTCACGCGGCCGTATCGTCAAACCAACCTGCGCTGCGACCGACTGCAGGTGATCACTTATCTGCTTTGAGCGTCCGCGCCCGAAGTATTCATCGAATGAGATGCCTTCGACAGGCGCTTCAGGATGCAGCTCGAAGGGCAGCCATGTCACGTTGACAAGGCCTTCTTGCTCGAGGTGTTGGACTCGGACCGAGTCGATGTAGCACCAGGGTCAAACGTAGTCCGAAAAGATGATGAGGTCGACCGGCGATGTTTGCGCCATCAATGAAACATACGTCCCAGAGCGGGCCAGCATTCCTTATTCGTTGCTTAACCCCGACGGTGTAACAATGGGGGAAGACCGGGGCCTAATACGCGCCCCGTGAGCGCTTGGTTCAGGAGGCGATGAATATGTCAGACGCCAAGACATTCGTGGCAAACGCGCCGTCATGGCTCGACCTGTCGAGCACCGATCCGGCCCGCTCGCGCGACTTCTACGGGAAGCTCTTTGGCTGGAAGATCGAGGTAGGCGGTCCCGAGACCCGCGGATACGGGATGGCGAAGACGGGCGACAAGTTCGTGGCCGGCATCGGGCCGAATCAGGACCCGAACGCTCCGTCCGCATGGATGATCTACATCGGCACCCGTGATGTGGACGCGCTCGCCAAGAAAGTCGAAGCGGCGGGCGGCAAGGTGGTCGCTCCACCGATGAAGGTCATGGAATCAGGCCGGATGGTGGTCTTTCAAGATCCGGTGGGGGCTTACTTCGCGGCATGGGAGCCCAACCAGATGAACGGTTTCGACGTGACAAGCGCGGCGAACTCATTCGGTTGGGGGGAGCTCAACGCCCGCGGCATCGACAAGGCGACTGCGTTTTACACCAAAGTCTTCGGCTGGAGCCAGAAGACAAGCGACATGGGCGACGCCAATCCGCCTTACACCGAGTTCAAGCACGAGGGACAGAGCATCCTCGGAGCCATGGAGATGAATCCGATGGTTCCGCAAGAGGTTCCGTCCTACTGGATGGCCTACTTCACCGTCGCCGACGTCGACAAGGCGCACGGGAAGGCAACCGACCTCGGGGCCCGGGAGATGATGGAGCCCCAAGAGTTTCCGGGCGGTCGTTTCTCGATCCTGAGCGATCCGCAAGGCGCGGTGTTCGGGCTGTTGAAGATGGAGACGCCACGGTAAAGACGTTCGTCTGAAAAACCGGCGGGCCATGTCTGGCCCGCCGGTTATTCCTTTCGGCTTCTGACGAAATCCATGGCTTCCTTCGCCAGCGGAAGCCACTGCCGTCTGGAGCTGGGCGACAGCACGAACCATTCGCGCATCGGCTTCCCTTTTCCGGCGTCAAAGCGCCTGCCATCTCCTGACTCGACAAGCTCATCGACATGGCGGGTGTCGAGCTTGACCACGAGCTCTCCTCTGACCAGCATGGCGAAGATCCTTCCCTCCACCTTCAGCTGGCCGCTGGAACCAAAGCCCTTGCCTTCGCTGACGGCGACGTCATGCTGCCCCACGAGCTTGGCCGCCAGCGCCGCGTACTTCGATTCGGGCGTCATGCGGCTTCGGCCGTGATCCTCAGGAGGAGGAGTAGGCGCGCGCGACCTGAGCCGCGACGCGTGCGTTGTTGATCACCAGGTCGACGTTGAGGTCGAGCGAGCGACCACCTGACAGCTCGGCCACCCGCCTGAGCAGATGCGGGCTCACGTCAGCGCCGGCCACGTGGCCTAGCTCAGCAGCGGCGCGCTGTGCCATCTGTTCCGCACCATCCAGCTCCGCCGGCGGGGGCACGGCCACGACGATTCCCTTGCTCCCGGTCTCCCACGCCGCCCGCAGCACACCCGCCGCAACCTGAGGGGTGTCAACACGAGCGCTGACCGGGCAGCCGCTGTGGCGCGAATAGAACGCGGGGAACTCGTCGCAGCCGTAACCGAGCACCGGCACCGAGAGGCTCTCGAGCCGCTCGAGCGTGAGCGGAAGGTCGAGGATGATCTTGGCCCCCGCGCAGAACACGGCTGCGTCGACACGGCTGATCTCTTCGAGGTCAGCAGACTGGTCCTCCGGGTGACCTCGGTGAACACCGCCGATGCCACCAGTCGCCATGAACCGGATGCCTGTCATCCCCGCGGCCCGTATGGTGGCGGCCACTGTCGTTGCGCCGGCACGCCGCAGCGCAAGCGCCGGCCCGAGATCCCTCGAGCTCACTTTGGTCGCACCTTCGGCAACCCGCTCCAGCTCTTCGTCGCTGAGACCGATATGCAAACGTCCGTCCAGCGCCGCGATGGTCGCGGGCACCGCGCCTTCCTTCCTGATGGCGTCCTCGCAGCCGCGCGCCGCGCGGAGGTTGTGAGGCGCAGGCAGACCCTGTCCGACGATCGACGTTTCGAGAGCGACAACAGGACGCCGGTCTGCCAGCGCGCCGGCCACCTCGGGCGATAGCAGGAACAGGGCGTTCAACTCGGCCGGGCTCCTTGCATCGTGACCGCCTGCGCCGCGGTCTCGACCGCGCGCTCGGCCGATTCAATCGGCGTCGCGCCTCCCAACCACGAGACGCAAAACGCGGCGGCAAACGCATCGCCCGCGCCGGTGGAGTCGATGATGGTCGCAGGCGGCGCCGGGATCACCCGGCCGAACACCCGGCAGCCGGTGGGCCCCAGCTTCAGGACCGGCACCTGGGCGAGGCTCTCGAGAGGAACCGCCAGCGTCTGGGCCTCGGCCTGTGTGGCGAACAGCACCTCAGGGGCGAGGCGCGCGAGGACGTACGCCATCCGCGTCGCGCCGTATTCGCGCACCCCCGCCGAAGAGGAGAGGTCCACGGCAAGCATGCCGCCTCCTTCGCGGACCAGCCGGATGGCGGCACGCGTGGCGCTCGCGAGCGGTTCCACGAACAGGGAATAAGCGGGGACGTGAATCAGCCGCACATCGTGGAACCACCGCTCGTCCAGGTCGCCTGGGCTCAGACCCACGCACGCGCCACGCTGGGTGGCCATGGTGCGGTCCCCGTTCGGCCCAACCAGCACCGCGATCGCGCCCGTCGGCTCCGGCGCCCACACTGCGCACACCTCCACGCCGTGCGCCTCGAGATCGGCGACAAGGCTCCGCCCTCGTTCATCGTCGCCGACCCGGGTCACGAGCCGTGACGAGTCGCCGAGCGCCGCGGCCCAGGCGCAGAAGTTCGCCGCCTGGCCTCCACCACCGATCGTGATCACTGCCGGGGAATCGTCGTCAGGCTGGAGCGCGCCGACGGGGGCGATCGAGATGTCCAGCACCAGGTCCCCGATCGAAACGATCACCCGCCAGAGGATAGCGACAACGCGTACCTCATCCGGAGCAAGGGATTCTGAGCAATTTATGAGACGGCTATTACCGTGCGCTCATACACGCGACGGATTCTGCCCGCATGTCCGCTGCCTTGCCCGCGCGGCTTCGTCGTCAGCTGGTCAGGTTTTCAGGGGTCGGTTTGGTCAGCACCGCGGCTTATGCGTCGCTGTACTGGGTCCTGCGCGGTCGCATACCGGAGGTGGAGAGCAACACAATCGCGCTTCTGGTGACCGCTGTTGCCAACACCGCGGCCAACCGCCGCCTCACGTTTGGCGTGCGAGGATCTCACGGCTTGCTGCGCGACCATGCGGGCGGGCTCATTGCTTTCGGCGTCGCCTTCGTCCTCACCAACGCGGCGGTAGTCGGCATGCACCTCATGAGTCGCGACCCCGCGGTTCCGCTCGAGATCGCGGTGCTGACATTGGTCAATGTGATCGCGACCGCTGTTCGTTTCATGATCTTCCGAAACGTGCTGTTCCACCTGCGGCGTCTGGCCGAGGTGAAGTTGGTGGCTAGCCCGGCGGACTGAAAACCAGCGCGTAGCCGCGCCGGTACTTGTTCACCACATGTGCGCCCGCCCGCAGCTCCTTCAATTTCTTCCTCACTCGCGTGATGTAGGTACGGAGAGACTCCTCCGGCAGCCGGCCGTCGTGCCAGGCTTCGATGAGCAGCTGCTCGGCGGTGAAGTACTTGTCCGGGCGGCTGAGCAGCACGGTCAGGATCTGGAACTCTCGACGTGTAAGCGAGACGAGGTGGCCATCGCGCGAGATCGTGCGTGCCTCGCTGTCGATCTGCATGCCTTCGAGCTCCCACTGGCGATCAAACCAGTATCCAAGGCGGCGCTGATAGCGTCCCAGCTGCGCTTCGACCAGGCCTATGTCGTCGGTGAGGTCAGTTTTCGCGGGCGGCGACACCCGGCTGATGTCGCGCTTCACACGGTCGAGTAGATCGGTCTTGAAGGCGATCATCTCGCGGTAGACGGTGATCCAGTGACGGGCGTCCTGTGGCTTGACGGTCGCGGGATCCTCGCCCTGCAGCAACCGGTCGCCGACCACTGGAGCTGGGACCACCGGTTGAGTCTACGTCCGAGATCCCGAAATTAGTGCGCTTGCCCGAAAGAATGAACTACGGGGGCATACCGCACACCTGGCGCCAAACTTGCCCATCCCGTGCGGCGGTCAGGCGGCGGCGATGGGGGCTCTGTGGTAGCCGCGCAGTCGAAACGCCAGCGCGAGCAGGATGACGCCCCACACGAGTGCGTACGCTCCGATGACGTACACGATCGCGAACAGCCCAGCAGCCGGGAAGAGTGCAACCGCGATCCCGAACACGATGGAAAGCACACCGCCCAGCGCCAGCAGCCATTCGTTCCGGATCACGCGGCGCAGCGACACGGCCGCGGCCAGCTCGGCGATTCCGGTGAGGATCGCCCAGGCTGCGATGAGAAGCGCCAGCGCTAGCAAGGTCACGTTCGGCCACACGAGCGCGATGACGCCGACGATGATCCCCAGCGCGCCTTCGATGGCGAGTATCCATGAACGGGCCCGCACACCGGCCACGAGCGCGAACACGCCGTCGATGAAAAGGTATGCGACGAAAACCGCGAGGAGGACGAGCAGGGTGATGCCCGTCAGGGCAAATGCGGCGATACCGAGCAGAATGGCGGCCACCCCGCGCAAGGCGATCGCCCACCAGTTCAGGGTTATGGACGAATGCATCTTCTGCCTCCTTTCAGCGAGCGAGATCGCCGGCCGGCGCGTACATCGACCACCGATCCCTCGTCAGCTGCGGCTTCTCCCGCCATCCCCTTTCAAATTACGCCCGATCCTTTTAGTTCGCGGAATCGAAATGACGCGGAGGGAAGTTCCGCCCTCAGGGGATCGCGACGGCAGGGACCCGCTGGCTGACAGCCGAGACGATCCGGTTGCGGAGCACGCCGATGCCCTCGACCTCCGTCTCCATGACGTCACCCGGCTTCAGGTACTCAGGCGGCTTGCGGATGTACCCCACGCCGTCTGGCGTGCCGGTGGCGATGATCGTCCCCGGTGGCAGTGTCATACCCTTCGACGCCCATTCGACGATGGCGTCAACGGAAAAGGTCATGTCGCGGGTGTTGCCATCTTGCTTGAGCTCGCCGTTGACTCGTAGGCGGAGGCTCAGCGCCTGCGGATCGTCGATCTCGTCCCGAGTGACGATCCATGGGCCAATGGGTGAGCTGGCGTCGAGGCTCTTGCCCTTGAAGAACTGGCCGCCCCACCCGAACTGGATGTCCCGCGCGCTCACGTCGTTGATCACCGTGTACCCGAACACGTGGGCGGCGGCATCAGCTCGGCGGATGTTCGCCCCGCCGCGCCCGATCACGACGGCCAGCTCGACCTCCCAGTCCAGCTGCTCGCTGATGGCGGGGTCGACAGCGATGTTGGAGTACGGATGGGTCAATGACGTGATGGCCTTGGTGAAGATAGTTGGCGGCTCGGGATCTTTGCCCTGCTTCGCGGTCTCCTCGGCGTGCTTTCCGTAGTTGCGGCCGATGGCGACGATGTTGAGGCGGGGCGTCAGCGGCGCAAGGAGCTCGATGTCCTGAAGCCGGTGCGTGGTGGGGCGCGAAGATGAGAGGGCGGCACGCACCTGCGTCAAGCCCTCATCACCGGCCTCGATCAGAGTCAGCATGTCCGGCGGCTGCTTCAGCTCCACGACCTCATCGGCCTGGCCTGGGCGCAGCACCCCCAGCCCGTCAGCGCCATTGCGTCGAAATGTCAAAAGCCGCATTCCTGCAGGTGAAAGGCTACTTCAGCTACCCGATCGGTCGCGGCGGGGCGGTGGTCGAGCGGACGACGAGCTTTGGGGCCAGGACGTGCCGCCGGGCCGCAAGGCCGGGCTTCTCGATCCGGCGCACGACCGCCCGCATCGCCATCTCGCCGATCTGGTTGCGCGGCTGGTGAATGGTGGTGAGCGAGATGTGGCGCAGCGCGGCCAGCGCGGTGTTGTCGTAGCCCATCAGCGAGACGTCCTCTGGCACGTTCAGCCCGGCCTCGATGACCGCGTTGAGAGCGCCCACCGCCGACTGGTCGTTGCTCGCGAAGATCGCGGTGGGGCGCCGGAGGCCGTTGAGCAGCCGCCGGGCTCCTTCATATCCGCCGCTTTCGGTGAAGTCGCCCGGCTCTACGCGCACATGCGCGCCCAGACCGGCAGCGGCCATCGCCGAACGATAGCCGGCCCGTCTCTCCGCCGCGCCCGCGCCCTTTCCGCCATCGATGAGGGCGACGTCGCGATGGCCTAGCCCGATGAGGTGCTCCACCGCCAGAACGGCTCCCTTGTGATCGTCGTCGACCACCACGTCGACGCCCGAAAGGCGGAGGTCGCTTCCGACCGCGGCGATCGGGATGACGCGGGCTGCCGCGGCGATTGCTTCATCCGGCATCCGCGAGCCGGCGAGGACGACTCCATCCGCGCGTAGCTCCAGGAGCTGTTCGAGGGCGCTGGCCTCGGCCAGCGGGTCCCGATTACCAGTGGTGATCAACGTCCGGTAACCGCGATCGGCGGCAGCCGCGTAGAGCCCGTCGAGCACCTCTGCAAAAAAGATGTTGTGCAGGTCGGAGACCATGACGCCCACGTTGTAGGTCCGCCTCTGCACGAGGCTTCGCGCGACGGCGTTCGCCCGGTACCCGAGCTCTTCGGCGGCAGCGGTCACCGCAGCGCGGCTCACCGAGCTGACCGACGCTTCGCTGCGCATCACGCGAGAGACGACGGACTTCGAGACCCCGGCCCGGCGGGCGACATCGATGATGGTCGGCGCGCGCCGGCCCGCTCGCTCCACCGCCGTGCTTCTTGACATCTGGCGTTGGCGACATATACTAACGGGAACGTTCCCGTGGGAACGTTCCCAACCAACTTCTCCCGCCCGGGCGTGTGGAGAAAGCCTTCGGTGCTATCGCGTCAGGGGAGGAGCGTGGCATGCATATCGGCCTGATCGGGGTGGGGAGGATCGGCGCGTTTCACGCGCGCAGCCTCAAGGAGAACCCCCTGGTGGAGAGATTGACCGTGACCGACACGGACTCGCGGCGGGTCGCGCACGTCGCGGATGAGCTCGGGGTCGGGAGCGTGGACAGTCCCGAGCGATTGCTGGAGTCCGGGATCGACGCAGTGGTGATCGCCGCGGCGACGCCCGCTCACGCCGAGCTGCTTCACCTCGCTGCCGACGCATCGGTGCCGGCGTTCTGCGAGAAGCCCATCGCGCTCGACCTCACGACCACGGATGCTGTGATCGAGCACGTGGAGCGTGCCGGAGCGTTCGTCCAGATCGGGTTCCAGCGGCGATTCGACGCGGGCTACATCGCTGCGAGAGAAGCGGTGCTAACAGGATCGATCGGCGAGGTGCACCTGGTGAGGCTCGCGACTCACGATCCATCACCCCCGCCTGAGGCTTACATCGCGGATTCGGGCGGCATCTGGCTCGACCTCGCCATCCACGACTTCGACATCGCCTCGTGGGTGCTGGCCAAGCGGGTGGTCGAGGTATACGCCGACGGGGAGGCGAACGACGCGCTGTTCGCCCGCCATCGTGATGTCGACGCCGCGTGTGCGTTGCTGCGGTTCGAGGATGGCGCACTGGGCGTGATCACCGGCGCGCGCAACGATCCGCGAGGCTACGACGTGCGGATGGAGGTGTTCGGTCTTCGCGACAGCCTATGTGTGGGATTCGATGCGCGCACGCCCCTGCGGTCGGTCGAGCCTGGCGTCGAAGCTCCGCCGGAGCGCGGGTACAAGGACTTCCTCGACCGCTTCAAGGGCGCCTACCGGAGTGAGCTCGATGCATTCCTGACCGCGGTGAAAGATCGGTCGGAGAGCCCGTGCCCGGTGACCGATGCACGCGACGCGCTGGTCGTCGCCCTGGCGGCCGGCCGCTCGCGCATGGAGCACCGGCCGGTGCGTGTTGAGGAAATCGCATGACCTGGGCCTCCAGAGTGGCCGCCGCCCCGATCTCGTGGGGCGTCAGCGAGCTGGGGAGCTGGGGCTACCGCATGTCCCCCCAGCGCGTGCTCGATGAGATGAAGGCCGTGGGTTTTGACGCGACCGAGCTCGGGCCGCCCGGTTACCTGCCGCGAGACCCCCGAGCATGCCGCGAGCTGCTCGACCAGTATGGCCTGCGGCTGGCCGCCGGCTTCCTCGCGGCCGTCCTTCACGAATCGCCGTCAGCCGCGCTGGGCGAAATCGAGGCGCAAGCGCGGATGCTGGCCGCTGCCGGCGCCGAGCAGCTGGTCGTTGCCGCCGCCCTGCCTGGTGACACCTACGACGGTCACCACGAATTGTCGAGCGAGGCCTGGCGGGAGCTGGCCATGACGCTTACAGTGGCTGAAAATGTGGCCGCCTCCCATGGCCTCGGTCTGGCATTTCATCCGCACGCGGGCACCGCGGTCGAGACCCAGGACCAGGTCCTGCGACTGCTTGAGATCAGCGATGTCGACCTGTGCCTGGACACCGGGCATCTGCTGATCGGCGGGACCGACCCGGTTGGCCTGGTCGCGCATGTGGGCTCCCGGATCGGTCATGTCCACCTGAAGGATGTCAACGTGGAGATTGCCGCCCTGGTTCGCGCGCGAGAGATCTCGTATACGGATGCGGTGCGCCAAGGTCTGTACCAGCCCTTGGGCCAGGGCGGTCTGGACATAGACGCGGTTCTCAACGGCTTGCGGAAAGCCGGCTACGGAGGCTGGTTCGTGCTCGAGCAGGACACGGCGCTTACTGCTGATCCCGAACCTGGACGCGGGCCCGCCGAAGCGGCGCGCCAAAGCCTCGAATACTTTCGCATTTCCGGCGCCAAGCAGCACATCAGCGCATCGCAGGAGGAGTAAGTGATGAATCGAGTTCGGGGAATCATCGGTCTCGCAGTCGTGCTCATGTTCGTTGCCGGATGTACCAGCGGGCCGACCACGAGCGGCACCACGCCATCGTCTGGTACCGGCGCGAGTGGCTTTCGCTTCTACTTCGTGACGCACGGCGACAACGGCACCTTCTGGTCGGTCGTGCAGAAAGGTGAGAAGCAGGCGGCGACCGACCTCGGCGTATCGGTCAACTACCAGGGCAGCAACAACGACGACGGTCAGGAGTGCCAGTTCATCAGCGCCGCCGTGACCGCCAAGCCCGACGGCCTGGCGGTTTCTCCGCACAGCAAGACCGTCCTCGACTGCGCCAAGCAGGCCGCCGGCCAGGGCATTCCTCTGGTCCTGATCAACAACTGCGGCACGGTCAACGGACAGAGCTACATCGCATACTCGGGTGCGATCACGTGCGTCGGCCAGCCCGAGATTGCGGCGGGACAGCAGGCGGGCATCCGACTGAAGGCTGACGGCGGGACCAAGCTGCTTTGCGTGATCCACGAGGCGACCAGCACCAGTCTGCGGGACCGCTGCGCCGGCGCCAAGACGGGATTTGGCGGCAACGAAAAAGACCTTGTCATCGACAATGCCAAGTCCAACGTTTCGTCGTCGACCGCGACTCTGCAGGCAGCGTTGAGCGCTGACCCCAGCATCGACGCAATCCTGGCCCTCGACCCAGACGTGGCCACGAACATCGTCGAGTCGGCCGTAGCCGGCGCGAACTCGAAGGCCAAGATCGCCACCTTCGACATCAGCACCAAGGTGGTCTCCGATATCCAGTCGGGCAAGGTCGACTTTGCGATCGACCAGCAGCAGTACCTGCAGGGTTACCTGCCGATCGTCATCCTCAAGCTGTTCAAGCAAAACGCAAACACGGTCGGCGGCTTCGACACGGTGAAGAGCGGCCCCGGCATCGTCGACAAGAGCAACGCGTCCACCGTCGCCTCCTTGACCAGCCAGGGCACTAGATAGACTGAAAAGGACGCCTTGCCGGGCCGGATTTTCCGGCCCGGCATCGGCGATTTGAGGGGCGATAAAGGATGAGCGTGGCAACCACTCAGCCCGTTCCGGCTCCAGGTCAGGCTGGACCGGGCGACGAGCGGATGGCGCGGATCAGCCCTCTGGTACGCCTGCTCCAGCGGCCGGAGCTGGGCGCGCTTTTGGGCGCCATCGTCGTCTACGTGCTTTTTGCCACCGTCGACGCAACCCCCGGACACAAGTTCTCGTCCCTCGCCGGCATGCAGAACTGGACGGACGCCTCGTCCAGCTTCGGGATCATGGCGGTGGCGGTCGCCCTGCTGATGATCGGCGGAGAGTTCGACCTGTCCGCCGGCGTCATGACAGGCACCACCGGCCTGTTGCTGGGCATGCTCGTAACGCGGTACAACCTGAACGTATGGCTCGCCATCTTCCTCACCTTTGTGTTCGCGGCCGGTGTCGGAGCGGTCAACGGGTACGTCGTCATCCGCACCAAGCTGCCGAGCTTCATCATCACGCTGGCCACATTTTTCGTATTGCGTGGCGTCAACGTCGGCGTCACGCTTCTTCTCACCAACACAGTTCGGTTCGACATCTCCGATCAGGCGGCTGGATTCGATACGGCGCGCAAGATTTTCGGCAGCACCGTCCTTGCGCCCTACAACTTCCAGGATGCGGTCCTGTGGTGGATCGCCATCACCGCGGTCGCCACCTGGGTCCTGACGCAAACCACCTTCGGCAACTGGATCTACGCGGTGGGAGGCGACGCCAACGCAGCACGCGCGGTCGGCGTCCCGGTGAGCCGAACCAAGGTGATTCTTTTCATGTACACGGCGATGTCGGCGGCTCTGGTCGGGATCATGGTCGCCCTTCGCTACCGCGGCATCCAAACCGGGCAGGGAGTAGGGGAGGAGTTCTTTTACATCATCGCCGCGGTCGTGGGCGGTTGCCTGCTCACCGGCGGCTATGGATCCGCGATCGGCGCCTCGATCGGCGCCTTCATCATCGGCGTCGCGGAAATTGGGATCATCTTCGCTGGCTGGGACTCCAACTGGAAGTACACATTCCTCGGAGTCATCCTCTTCCTGGCCGTCGGAGTGAACACACTGGTGAGACGTCGCGCCGCGAGCGCGAGGCGATGAGTTGAGGGTGCTGACGTGAGCGAGACACCGAACGGCGTTCCTCTGGTCGAGGTTCGTCACATCAGCAAGTACTTCGGTGGCGTCATCGCCCTCCGCGACATCTCGATGCAAGTTCATTCGGGAGAGGTCACGTGCGTGCTCGGGGACAACGGCGCCGGCAAGTCGACGTTGATCAAGATCCTTTCGGGTGTTCACCCGCAGGATGAGGGAGAGCTGCTCGTCGATGGCAAGCCCGTTCAGTTCAGCGGGCCGCGCGAGGCGCGGGCGGCGGGGATCTCTGTCGTCTTTCAGGACCTGGCGACAGTGCCCCTGATGTCTGTCTGGCGGAACTTCTTCCTGGGCAGCGAGCCGACCATCGGTGTCGGACCGGCGCGGAGGCTCAACTCCGGCTTCGCGAAGAGAGTCATGCGTGAAGAGATGCGCAAGATGGGCATCGATGTACGTGATCCGAACCAGACGGTCGGCACCCTGTCCGGCGGCGAACGCCAGGCCGTCGCGATCGCGCGAGCCGTCTACTTCGGAGCCAAGGTTCTGATCCTCGATGAGCCGACCTCTGCGCTTGGAGTGAAGCAATCCGGCATAGTGCTGAAGTACGTGGTGCAGGCGCGAGAACGCGGCCTCGGCGTGATCTTCATCACGCACAACCCGCACCACGCATATCCGGTCGGTGATCGATTTGTGCTGCTCAACCGTGGGCGGCTGATGGGTTCTTACTCAAAAGCTGAAACGACGCTCGACGAGCTGACGAAGATGATGGCGGGAGGGGAGGAGCTCGAGAGGTTGTCCAAGGAGCTGGAGAAGATGGCGACAAATTCCGAGATGAAGCAGGTCGCGCGCGAG
>VBKD01000009.1 GCA_005888075.1 Chloroflexota bacterium | reverse complement strand
CGGCGCCAACATTCGGATCGATCCACCGGTGCGTGGATAACGCCGTGGCGGGCTACACACCGAACGTCGTCGTCGTTGGCGGAGGCTTGACCGGCGGCAACGCGGCGCTCGAGGTGTGCCGCCTCGCCCCCGATGCTCACGTCACCCTCATCAGCTCGGAGACTCATCTGCCGTATCAGCGCCCTCCACTGTCGAAGGGGTTTCTTCGGGGCACTGAACCGTTCGAAGCTGCGTTGGTCGCGCCGCGCAGCGAATATGAGCGGCTCGGAATCGACCTCATGCTCGGCAGGACGGTGGAAAAGCTTGAACCGGAAAAGAAGCAGATTCGCCTCGAAGGCGATGAAGTCATCCCTTACGACCGGATGCTGATCGCGACAGGCGGCCGCAATCGCCGCCTGCGGTCTCCAGGCGCTGACCGCAAAGGTGTCCTTGATCTACGCACGGTGGAAGACTCCCAGCGGATCCAGGCAGCTGCGCGCGCCGGGCGACGAGCCGTGGTGATCGGTCTCGGTTTCATCGGCTGCGAGGTGACGGCGTCGCTGCGCATGCTTGGCGTCGAGGTGACCGCCATCGATCCGGGGCGGGCGCCTCTGGGACGTGTTCTAGGGCCAGAGGTTGGCGGCGTGATCGCGGCACTCCATCAATCGCATGGTGTGCAGCTGATATTGGGTGACGGTGTCGACCGGCTCGAGGGAGGCGAAAGGGTCGAGCGCGTGGTCACCAAGTCCGGACGGCAATTCGAGTGTGACTTCGTGGTTGCCGGCATCGGGATCGAGCCCGAGGTTGAGCTCCTGAGAGCGGCCGGCGCGCGGATCTCGAATGGCGTCGAAGTTGACGAGTACTGCCGGACCAGCCTGCCTGACGTCTATGCGGCGGGAGACATCGCAGACCACGCTCACCCGATCTTTGGACGCATACGGGTCGAGCATTACAACAACGCCGAAAAGCAGGGACGTGCGGCCGCGGCATCGCTGCTGGACCGGGGCTCGCCGTACGACTACGTCCATTCCTTCTGGAGCGACCAGTTCGATCAGAGCCTCGAATACGTCGGTTTCGCCAAGGAATGGGACAGCATCACGGTTGAGGGGTCGCTCCCGGATCGCGACTTCATAGTTCGCTACCTCCGCGGGGGCAAGCTGCTGGCCGCGGCGGCGATGGGACGCGGAGGCGACCCTGAGAGCGACGAGCCAGGTGAGCTCAAGAGCATCGCGAACCAGATCCGCGCCGGGCGTTCATCTTGAATCCGTAGGATGACCAACCCAGGAGGGAAGGTTTTTGCGAGCCCTCTTGCTCTCTGATCGCCGTACGATTTTTCATGTGCGGGTCATGCTTGTGGTTGGCGGCACATCGAAATGCTGACTTCGGAGGAACTCCGGCATTTCCGCGATGAGCTCCTGGCGGAGCGCGACGCAATCGAGTCACGCATCAACTCGAGGAACCAGGCGGCGCGGGAGAATGTGCGTGCTGAGTCGGGAGCCGACGACCATGGCGATGACACTTCCGGTAGCCTGTACGACCGCGAGTCGGCCGTCGACGCCAATGCACTCGATCGCGACACATTGGCCAAGGTCGATACGGCGCTCAGAAGAATCGATGAGGGAACCTATGGATTCAGCGCGGTTTCCGGCAAGCCGATCCCGATCGAGCGCCTGGAAGCCGTCCCTTACGCGACAACCCTCGTAGACGAGCAGCCGCCCGACGATTACTGAGTAACGGCAGTGGCCGTTCTACCCATTGAGGCGCTAGAAACGGCCACCTAGCATCGGGCAGATGCCAGGCCACATCTATAGAGTTACTTCCGCGGCCGGAGTCGCCGTGGCGAAACGGGTCGTTGACGGGGGAAGGAGGGCCAGACAGGTGATTCCGAGAAGTCGCGTTTTCTTGTCCCATCTCGGCACGCGCCCGCGCGTCGTCACACCGGTGCTCATGGGCCAGATGGCACGACCGACGATCAGCGTCGGCGACGCGCTCGCGGCCTCGCCGGGCGGATCGGGCAACTTGCTTGCGCTGGTCGAGATCCGTGCGGGACGTGACAACGAAGTCTTCGCCCAGGAGCAGAGGCGCCGCGACATGCTCCGCTGGGTGGCCGGGCTCGAGTACGGTGGCGACGTTCGCCGCCGTCTGGGCGTGACTCTGCGCATGACGGCCAATGCGGCGAGCAGCATTCGCGATGCGATTGCCGAAACCGAAGCTACGAGCCTCGTGCTCGAATGGCCCACGCTCGAAAGCCCGCGGCGACACGGCGTGAGCGACCTGACCCGCCACCTGCTGCCTGACCAGGGGACGGACATCTTGTTTGTCCGCTCGAATGTTCCGCATCAGGCGATCGCACCGCGGTCGATCCTGGCGTCGATCCGCGGCGGTCCAAGCGCCCGGGTCGTCGCATCGACGGCAGCGACGCTGGCAGATGCTTACGGCAGCGGACTGACGCTCGTGCACATCCGAACGGACGCGCAGCACCCCGACCGCTCACGAAGGGAGTGGGAGTCTTTCGAGCAAATCGTCGAGGAGATGCATCGCCCCTCGACCATGGTCCGGCTCCATCATCACGACAATCCGGCGGCCGGCATTCTGGAGGAGGCCGCGGGGCACGACCTCGTCATCATCGGATCGCGACTCAGCCCATCGCATCCCAATCTCCTGGTGGGCCGTAACCTGCTGCGCATCGTGCGCCAGCTGCCTTGCCCGGTGGTGATGGTCAGGCCAAAGCATGTCTCTCTACCGGACTCCGGACGCTCGGTTGCGCGGAACGGTCAGGTGGCCTGAGCGTGCCGGAGCAGACTCCCGCGCTGCAGGCGATCGGCCGCGACGCCGCAAGGTTGTTGGGTCAGTTTTCGCCGATCGTTCTCAGCAACCGCGCCCCGGTGGAAGTCACATCAGGTGGCCGGTTGGTATCGGGGGCCGGAGGTCTGGTCAAGGCGCTGACCTCGCTGGCGAACGCAACCAAAGCCTCCTGGGTGTCCGCGGCGCGAACCGATGCCGAGAGGGAGCTTGCATTTTCTGGGCGACCGCTCAGCTCGGACACCAGTGATCAAGCATTCCCGATCTACTTCGCCCCCACGGAGGTGGATGCGTATCAGCTTCATTACGCGGTCATCAGCAATCCGCTGCTCTGGTTCGCTCACCACTATCTGTGGAACATCGCGATCGAGCCAGTCGTCGACCAGGACATTTACAAGGGCTGGTCCGATGGCTATCGCGTGGTCAATGCCGCGATCGCGGAGCGGGCAGTGTCGATCAGCCGCCAGCTGCCGCGCCGGCCGCTCTTCCTCACCCAGGACTACCAGCTGTATCTCGCTCCCGAGCTCATCCGATCAGCACTCCCCGAGGCTGCGATGCAGCACTTCATTCATGTTCCCTGGCCCGAACCGAGGTACATGAAGGTGCTTCCCGCCGGGATGCGGGAGGCGATATTCAAAGGCATCCTTGCCAACGACATCATCGGTCTGCAGACCAGCCTGGACGTGAACAACTTCCTGCGGTGTTGCGTCGAGTTGATGGGACTGCGGGTCGCCGAGACTGAGGGTGCTGTTCTTTACGGCGGCCGGCTGGTGTGGGTTCGGGCCTATCCGGTCTCGATCGACGTGGATGCCATGAGACAGCTCGGCGAATCCCCGAGAGTTCGCGAGCTCGAAGCCGAGGTGGCAACGTGGCGTCCGGAGAAGCTCATCGTCCGGGTCGATCGGACCGACCCGTCGAAGAACCTGGTTCGGGGATTTCTTGCGTACGAGCGGTTGCTGGAAGACAACCTCGAGCACCAGGGTCGCGTCACCCTCTGGGCCTTTCTGCAGCCTTCACGACAGGACGTCCAGGCCTACCGTCACTATCTGGAACTTGTTCGATCCACGGTCGCCCGCATCAACTCGCGCTTCCGAATGGGAGGCTGGGAACCCATTCGCCTCGACCTCGGAGAGGACATTGACCGCGCGCTGGCCGCCTACAGGTCCTATGACGTGCTGCTCGTGAATCCCATTCTCGATGGCATGAACCTGGTCGCAAAGGAGGGACCCGTCGTCAATCAGCGTGCGGGTGTGTTGGTGCTGTCCGAGTCAGCCGGCGCTCACGAGGAGCTGGGCGCGCACGGGCTCAGCATCAATCCTTTTGATGTCGAGGTAACCGCGCGAGCCATCCATCGGGCGCTTCAGATGGCCCCTGCCGAGCGGGCCGAGCGGTCGGAGGCGATCAACCAGATCGTCGCCGCGAATGACGTCGCCCGGTGGATCCGGTATCAGCTCGACGACATCCGTTCTGGCATGGAGCGTTAGAACTTGGAAATGAAGTCGGCGCCGGCCATCGCCGCGAGCACGGGCGTGGGGGCGGTTCACCTGGCGGTGACGGACCCAGACCGGGCGCTTCGGTTCTACCGCGACTATGTCGGGCTTACGTCACTGGCGGCGAGCGAAGACGCCGTCCGTCTGGGTGCCGGGACCCGCGAGCTGGTGGTCCTCCACCCAGGTGCCGAGCGTCCCGTCGTACCCCGCACGTCGGGCCTGTACCACCTGGCCCTTCTGGTGCCCGACCGTCGCGAGCTAGCTCGAGTCATCGCCCGCCTCGGGGCCCTCGGTTGGGACCAATACCCCACCGACCACGTGATGACCAAGGCGAACTACCTGTGGGATCCGGATGGCAATGGCATCGAGGTTTACGCCGAGTCCCCAGAGGACGGCACCATGGGGTTCGCCAACGGCACGATGTTCGCCACTGACAAGAATGGCCGGCCGCGATCGGGCCGCGACCCGATCGACCTCACCGAGCTCTTCAGCCACCTGACTGAGAACGATTCAATCGAAGCGCCCATGCCTGAGGCAACCCGGATGGGCCACGTCCATCTCCACGTGGCCGACGTCGATGAGGCGCTCGGCTTCTACCACGACCTGGTCGGCTTCGATGTGATGGGCCACATGCCCGGCGTTGGTTTCGTCTCGGCGGGTGGCTATCACCATCACCTCGGGCTCAACACATGGGCCGGACAGGGTGCACGCCCGGCGCCGCCAGGATCCGCGGGCCTCCGTCACTTCACGATCGAGCTCCCCACCGGCCACGATCTCGACTCGGTCGTGAGTCGCCTGGAGCACGCCGGAGTGGCGGTGTCCGAATCCGTCGACGGGTTTTCGGCCACTGACCCGTCGGCCAACGCAGTCCACTTCAAAGTCCGCGACATCTCCCTCTCCCCGTAGGGGAGAGGGTCGGGGAGAGGGTGATGAAAGAAGTACTGCGTGCTAAGCTCCGTCGCTCATGTCGCGGTTACTGATCGTCCTGATCGCAGCCGGCGGCATTCTGGTCGCCGCCGCCGGACCCGCGTCCGCCAACAACGGGCCGTACATCAATCAGGGCTACGACGCTTCGAGCTAGTCGATTCCTGTCGCCAGGCGCTATGGAGCCAGGCGGTCAAGGCCACCAGCGCGCCATCCTTGTACGTAAACGTTGCTTACTCGGGCGCTTACGGGCATCAGGTTTCGGGGTTTTGCACGGGTGCCACTTCACAGCTGTACAGCGGCAAGTACCTGCAGGCCTACCGGATCGGCTGCGCTGAAAGAGACTATGCAATTGGACACATCTCAACCGGCTCCGTGACGCCGACCGCGTGGTGGCTTGACGTTGAGACAGGAAACAGCTGGTCCTCGTCCGACCGGGTACTGAACCAGGCTGCGATCGACGGGGCCGCCGATCGGCTGAAGTTTCGAAGTGGAATCGCTGTCGGTGTCTATTCCTACGCCGGCGCCTGGAACACCATCACATCCGGGCCGAGCTTCAGGCCGGCATCCGCCTCCGGCAGCTGGGTCGCTGCTGCTGCTGACTGCACCATCACCTTTTCGACCGGGCTGATCCCCTGGCTGCGCCAGTCGGGCCGCACCTCGACCGGCGCTGACGCGGATTACAGCTGCTGAGCCGGCCCGACCTCTGAGCTCGGCTCGAGTCCGTACGATTTGACGAGTGGCGGAGGCAGTCGATCTCGTTGTTTTTGGCGCGTCTGGCGACCTGACGAGGCGGAAGATCCTGCCATCGCTTGGTCGCCTGGTCTCACGCGAAGGACAGTCGGTGCGCGTTGTCGGCGCAGGACGCACACACCAGACCACGGCTGATTTCCGTGACGAGGTCAAGGAAACAAGTCAGAACGAACGCCTGAGCGCATCCGCCGAATGGATACAGCTCGACTACTCCGACCCGGCGACTTTCGCCCGGCTGAAACAGCAGGTGAGCGGTTCGCAAACCGTGATCTTCTACATGGCGACGCCACCCGAGACAGACAGTGACATCCTGGCCGGGCTCGCTCTGTCAGGCCTCGCGACAAAGAATGATGCAACGAGACGCGTGGTGGTGGAGAAGCCACTCGGCCATAGCCTCGCCTCGGCGCACAAGCTCAACGCTCAGCTGGCTGAAGCATTCGCCGAAGAACAGATCTTTCGCATCGATCACTACCTTGCCAAGGACACGGTGCAGAACGTGCTGGCGCTGCGATTTTCGAACTCACTGTTCGAGCCGGTATGGAACCGGACCCTGATCGACACCATCCTGATCACGGTGGCGGAGGAGGAGGGCATCGGCAAGCGCGCCGGGTATTACGACCAGACCGGCGCGGTTCGCGACATCATCCAGAACCACGTGCTGCAGCTC
>VBKD01000008.1 GCA_005888075.1 Chloroflexota bacterium | reverse complement strand
GGTCAGCCTGGTCGGCGCCGTCTTGATAGCGCTCCTCCTGTCCGGAGGCGCGAGCGGGCAGTGGCAGGCGCTAGCTCTGTTCCAGCATGCGACACCCACCGGCATCACCGATCCGGTGCTCGGCCAGGACATCTCCTTTTATCTGCTGACCCTGCCGTTCCTGCACTCGATCGCCAACTGGGCCCTGGGGCTCGGATTTCTGTCGACGCTGATGATCGCGACCATCTACTCCTGGCGCGGCGACGCCTTCGCTCTCAGTTTCAGCCCGCTTTCCATCGCGCACCTGTCCGCGATGCTCGCCGTGGTGGCCGTGGTGCTCGCGGTCTGGATGTGGCTGGGCCGCTACGACCTTCTCTATGCACACAACACCAGCGTCGTGTGGGGCGCCGCGTACACCGACGTCAATGCGCGCCTTCCGCTGACCACCTTTCAGGCGGGCGTCGCTGTGGTGCTGGCCGGCGTCCTGGTGGCCAACACGGTGCTGCGCCGGCTCGCGCTGCCGCTGATCGCGACCGCTGTCTGGATCGGATTGCTCGTGATCGGCAACATCTACCCGGGCATCGTGCAGAGCTTTTTCGTCACGCCCAACGCGCAGACCTACGAGCTGCCGTACATCAGTCGCGAGATCGCAGGCACGCGTGCCGCCTATGGGCTGTCCAACGTCAAGACGAGCAACTTCACCGGCGACCAACCGCTGACCGCGACGGACGTTCAGAACGACCAGGTCACGGTGAACAATCTGCGGCTCTGGGATTACGGGCCTCTCCAATTGACGTACCAGCAGCTCCAGACGATCAGGACGTACTACACGTTCCATAACATCGACCTCGACCGCTACACGATCAACGGCCAGTACCAGCAGCTGGAGATCAGCGCGCGGGAGTTCGATCTGGCCAAGCTTTCCGCTTCGGCCCAGAACTGGGTCAACAAGCATCTCGGGTACACCCACGGCTACGGCGCTGCCGCGAGCCCTGTCAACGCGGTGGTCGGGGAGGGCCTGCCGGACTACGCCGTCAAAGATGTGCCGCCGACCGGACCGCTGAAGATCACGCAGCCGGCCATCTACTTCGGCGAGCTTACGGGCGACTACGTGCTGGCGCCCTCGAACAACGGAGAGTTCGACTACCCGCAAGGTGGCCAGGACGTATTCACGAGCTACACCGGCAAGCACGGCGTCCCTATGGACGCCACCAACAAGGCGCTGTGGTCGCTCCGCCTGGGCGATTTCAACCTTTTGGTCTCAGGCCAGATCTCAAACAAGACGCAGATGCTGTACCGGCGGAATATCACCGAGCGCGTATCGGAGATCGCGCCCTTCCTGAGCTTTGATTCAGACCCTTACCTGGTCGTCGTCGACGGTCGCATGTACTGGATCCTCGACGCCTACACGAGCGCGTCCAGCTACCCCTACTCGCAGACGGTGAGCTTCCAGAACAGCGACATCAACTACATCCGAAATTCGGTCAAGGTGGTGGTCGATGCGTACGAAGGGACCGCGAACTTTTACATCGTCGACCCCAAGGACCCGCTGATCAAGGCGTACGCGGCGACGTTTCCCTCCATGTTCCAACCGATAGACGCGATGCCGGCGGGCCTGCGCGCCCACCTCCGCGTGCCGACTGGCCTCTTCGACGTTCAGGTGGGCATCTACGCGCTCTATCACATCAGCGATCCGAGGGTCTTCTTCACACGTGAGGACGTCTGGGACATTCCAACCGCGCAGAGCTCACCGAGCGGCACCGCGAGCCCAGTCGAGCCCTACTACGTGCTCTTCCGGCTTCCTGGAGAGACGACCCCCGAGTTTCTGCTCATCATGCCCTTCACACCGCGGAACAAGAACAACATGGTTTCGTGGATGGCCGCGCGCAACGACGGCACGCATTACGGCGAATATGTCTCCTACGTGCTGCCCAAGGACAAGACGATCGACGGGCCCCAGATCGTCGCCAACCGGATCAACCAGAACGCCGAAATCTCTCGCGACTTCACGCTGTTTCATAGCGCGGGGTCACAGGTCCAGCAGGGCAACCTGCTGGTGGTGCCGATCGGTAACTCGTTCCTCTATTTCGAGCCCATCTATCTAAAAGCGTCGCAGCAGTCCGGGCTGCCCGAGCTGAAAAAGGTGATCCTGGCCGACCAGGCCCACCTCGTCTACACGGACACTCTGCCGCAGGCGATCCAGCAGCTGGTGGGGAACGCTCCACCCACGACGACGACACCGCCGACCGTCACGACGCCGACGACGCTGACGCCGTCTCAGGTTGCCCAGGTTTCCGACCTGGTCACGCAGGCCAACATGCACTACCAGGCTGCCTATGCCGCACTCAAAGTCGGTGACCTGACCACGTACGCCAACGAGATGAAGCAGGTTGGAACGCTGCTGCAGCAGCTGCAGTCGATTGTCGGCACGAGCACCAAGCCGTCGCCGTCAGCGGGCACGAGCGCAAGCCCGAGCCCGTCGAAATAGGCTCCTAGCCGCTTCTCAGGGGCACGAACATCACCGGGAAGAGGGACCGAAAGGTGACCTCGTCGCCGCGCCGCGTGTAGACGCGCAGGTCCTGGGGCTCCCTGGATGCCAGGCCGACCGGTATCACCAGCCGGCCGCCGTCAGCCAGCTGCTCCAGCAACGGCCGTGGCACCTCGACCGCCGCACAGGCGACCAGGATTACGTCGTGGGGCGCCCCGGGCTCCCAGCCGAGGCTGCCGTCCGCCACGACCACCTCGATGTTGGAGAAGCCCATGCGCTGCAGGGTCGCCGAGGCGTGCTCGGCGAGCGCCGGCTCGAGCTCGATCGTGATGACCTTGCGGCAGAGGCGGCTGAGGACCGCCGCCTGGTAACCCGACCCGGTCCCGACCTCGAGCGCCACGTCGTCCGGCTTTGGGGCGGCGGCCTGCGTCATCAGGGCCACCACCAGTGGCTGCGAGATGGTCTGCCCGCACTCGATGGCCAGCGCCCGGTCCTCGTACGCATGGCGACGCTGCTTGGGCGGCAGGAACTCCTCGCGCGGGATCGAGGCCATCACCTGCAGGATCCTTTCGTCGTAGACGCCGTGGGGCTTTAGCTGCTCGATGGCCATTCGCTCGGCCGGAGTGCTCATCGGAAGGCCACCTCCACACCGAGAGTACAATCTCAATCACTCAGTGGCGTCGTCCGTCCCCAACTCTGTCCCCCAGAAATGGCGCCGCCCGGTCAGGCAACGTTCGCGCCTGGTCAGACGCAGCGGTCCCGCGCATGCGCGGGTGGAGTTCGCTCACCCCTCCGAGCAGGAGTTCGCGCGCTTCCTCGACTACTACCGTATCCGCTGGGTGTACGAGCCGGTGTCGTTCCCTATCGCGTGGGAAGGCACGCGCGTCTCGGAGATGTTCACCCCTGACTTCTACCTGCCCGAGCACGACCTTTACATCGAGCTGACGACGATGAAACAGTCGCTCGTCACGCCGAAGAACCGCAAGCTGCGCATGCTCAAGGAGCTCTACCCGGAGATCAACATCCGGCTGCTGTACCGCAAGGACTATCAGCAGCTGCTGGC
>VBKD01000141.1 GCA_005888075.1 Chloroflexota bacterium | reverse complement strand
CAGGCCCGGCGCGACGCGGACCAGGTGGCGATCAGCGTGACCGACGACGGCATCGGGGTCGCATCCGCCGATCAGCCGCGCATCTTCGAGCGGTTTGCCCGGGGCACCGACCGGGTGTCGCGGGAAAAACCGGGTAGCGGTCTCGGCCTCTACCTCAGTCGCGGCCTGGCCGAGCGGATGGGCGGCTCGCTCAAGGTGGAGGCGAGTCAGCCCGGCAAGGGCTCGACCTTCGTCCTGCGCTTGCCTCTAGCGGCCTCTTAGGCGATCGCGTCGAGCAAGCGTCGCGAGCTGGCGCTCACGTCGCGGACCGCGGACTCGAATGCCGGTGTGTTGGCGCGTGAGGGCACGCGGTAGCCGCTGATCTTGCGGACGAACTGCAGGGCCGCGTCGTGAATTTCCTGATCGGTCGCCTTGTCGTCACGGCGTCGGAGCGTCTTGATACTTCGGCACATAGCACAAGTGTGACAAAAAGAGAGGCCGGTGCCGACCGGCCTATCTCAGAGGAGGTGGGGACGCGGAGCGCGACGCCGGGGTTAGCTGGCCGGTCCCTTACAACTAAGCCCCGGGGTCGCCCCGACCACGGCGGTTTGCTGGCTCGTCACGCAGCCGTAGGTGATATCCGTCGGTCCGTGCAGCACAGTCCCCTGGTCGGTCCAGACGAGGGCAGCGCTTCCACCGCGATCGATAGCGATGGAGATCGAGTCGGCCAGGTCACGGTTGCCAGTGGTCACGGAGCAGAAGATGCCGTTGGTGCAGATCCCGCCCACGTGCATGATGCCGCTCGAGGCCGAGGTCACCGCGAACTTCGGGACCGCCGCCGTGCCGTTGGTCGTTTGGGCAAACTTCGTGGTCCACGGCGACAGCTTGGCATCGGACGGTGTCAGATCCGGCGTGTGCAGGTAGATGAAATCCACCCGTCCCGCTGAGCCGGCAGCGATCCAGGGGAAGAAATTGGTCCCTCCATCACTGTTGACGGCCACAGGGTTCGACCAGGTCTGCGCCTTGTTAATCGAGTGCGAGAACCAGATATCAAAATTGACTGAACTCCGGAGGTTGTCAGGGAACACCGAGTACACGTTGCCGGCGCTGTCCACGGCCAGCGTCGCGAAGATGTCGTCGGTGTTGGTGTTCGGTCCGCCGTCGAAGACCATGTGCGCATCCCAGACGGTCAGCGTCGCGGGGTCCGCGGGCGCCGAATGGGCCACCCACACCTGGTGAAAGTTCTGGATCTGCGTGATATTGCAACCCTGCGTTGTGTTCGCGACAGGATCAGCCGTGATCCACTCGACGTAGACTTCGCCCGTTCCGGGATCGACCTCGATGCCGCTGGGGATCGTGTTGCAGAAAGAATTGGCGAACGCCATCCCATTGGAGCCGAGCACGTCCACCGAGGGACCGAATGTATGCCCACCGTCGTTGGACGCCGCCACGTTGATCTGGCTGACTGAGAAGTCGTGATAGACGATGTAAACCTGATCCTGTTTAGCGGACAGCGTGCTGGGATAAACGGCCAGCCAGGGGCGGTCGATCAAGGACGGGTTGATGGCGGCCACGTTGTTCTCTGTCCAGGTCGTCCCACGATCGTCACTAAACGCGAGATGGGTCTGGAGCGGCAAGGGGAGGCGCTCGAGCGACGTCACATAGACCCGACGTGTACCGGGGGTGCACCCGCCACCGGCAACTGCGCAGGGCGTCGGTCCGCCCACGCGGATATCGACATCGCCCACGTCGTTGCCAAAGACGCTTTTGATCGGAGTCTGCACGAACGTCCGGCCGCCGTCGTCCGAGCGTGCGACGTGGCGGCCACTGGCCTGCCACGCCACCCAGACCGTGCCGTCTGATCGGTCGATGGCGACTGAGGGTTCAGTCGCGTTGGTTTGGCTGGCCGGGGAAACCTGGGTCGTGAAGCCGGTCGCCGCATACGCCGCCTGTCCGGAGAGTGCAGCCGAGAGGGTCAGTGCCATGACAATCCACCACCGCCGTCGCATCGATTCCTCCTTTCCACCCCCTTCGTGGATGACCGAGGGGTGAGGCCGACTCCGGAGAGCCGGCCTCTGCGCGGGATTGCGCCTGGCGGCATCCGACCTACTGCAATTGGACGCCTCCGGTCATGAGATTGCCCGCGAGCGCGTACCCGTCGCTCAAGTTGATGTTGTAGAAGGCGGGGGTCGTCGCGGTGGCAGCTTGCTCCACGATCAGGAACGTGACTTGCAGGCCGTTGCTGATGCCGAGCCCCGAAATGGCGACGGTGCCAATCGAGTCATCGAATCGGACCGACTGGATCTGGGTCGAGTGGAAATCCTCGCCCGAGCCAGGATCCTTCATCTGCTCGCCGTCCTGGTCGTGGTCTTCGCAGGAGTCTTCGTCCGACTGGAAGCTCGGTTGTTTGCCCTGGGGACCGGCGAAGGTCCCGTTGGCGTCAGCCGGGTGACATCCGCCCCCGCCCCCGCCCCCGCCCCCGCCACCTCCGCCACCGCCGCCGCAGCGCTGGGCCGTTTCCGCATCGAACGTCGCAAAGAGGCCGAGACCACACTGCTGCCGCACCACCGCCGACAACCTGCCGTAGGTGCAGCTATCGGTGCTGGTATACGAGGCGCCCTCGCTGCCATTACACCCGGACGCATCGATCCTATTGGTCGTCACACAAGCAGCAGTGCATCCGTCGGTGTACGCGGCCTCAACCCGGCCGTGGCCATCGACCGTGATTTCGTTGAAGTCCAGAAGGTTGCGACATGGGTTGCTGCCACCCGACATCCAGATGCATCCGCGCTGGACCGGGTCGTTGGGGGTCGCGTTCACGGTGGTCCAGGTCTTGCCTCGGTCGTAGGTAAACGCCACGTAGAGGTACCAGGTGCCAGTGAACGAACTAGACTGATCGTCGCCGGGCGTCGTCGTTCCCAGGAACGTGACCGCGGCACGGTCCCTATCGCCGACGACCATTTCCGGAAACTTGGTGTTTTTGATCCCGAAAGGAGCGCCGACGTTGCTTGAGGGAGACCACGTGCCATCTTTACCGTGGTCGCTCGACACGGCCACCTCGGGGCTCCCGAACCCGTCCTGGTAGGCGTAATAGACAGTCTTGCCGTCTGGTGCCGGCGCCACCGAAGGATCTGACGAGTTGAGGCCGATGGTGCTGCTGTCGGGCACCCGCTCGATAGGCCACGTGACACCGTTGTCGAACGACACCGCCATCCCCTGGTTAGCCCCGCATGCCCGCTGGGGCAGGTAAACCGTCCCATCCGGGCCTATTTTTACGTGGCCGTGGATGGCGCCACAGTCACTGCCCGCAAACACCACCGTGCTCGGATTCCACGTCACGCCTCCGGTGTCGCTTCGCCCACAAAAGGCGCCAGCCGCCTGGAGGATGTTCTGCGAACAGTAGTACATGGCATCTGGATAGACGATGCCGGTCCCTGGCGGCGCCGGTTGATGATATGGTCCGCCGTTGAGGGTCTCGTGATCGGGGCTGTGTGGAAGAGGGAACGTTCCCGGGATCCAACTGGTCCCGTCGTTATCGCTCAGAGAGATGTTGCTGCCGGCAATCAAAAGACCGGCGACCTGTGTGCGGTTGGTGTGGTGATCGATCGTGAGAATGGCGTCCTCATTCACCTGTGACTGTTGAAGCGGCGTGACGTCAGTGAAGCTGGCGGCCGGTGGCGACTTGGTGTCATCCCATTTGATTCGAGTGATCTGGCTCCCGGACATGTACATCGTGTTTCCCGAGACCCAGTTGGCGTCGATGTTCGGCTCGCCCGCGTTGGGGCGACCGAGAACATCCCGCGTTTGGTAGGTCAGCGGAAAGTCGTAGTTGTTGAAAGTTTGCGCGCCTGGGCCGACATTTGAGCTCGAGGTGATCAGACGTGAGATGAGGGTCGCCGTGCCCACGTAAGGCTGGCTAGCGCTCAAGCTCTTGTCCGCGCAGGTGTTTAGGTGATAGGCAACCGGCTGAGGTGGCGACTCGGTGGACGACCCTATCGCAGCCGGTGGATTCGAGTAGGTCACTTGTTCGAAGTTCGAGCCGAGCTGATGGGAGTCTCGGAAGTTGGTCAGACCTCCACTCTGGTCGTGGAGGTACGTTGTCAGCCCGAGGTCGTTCGTCTGGTAATTGCCAGGTGGGGTGGGAGTCCAGATGATCCGAATGACCAACTGGACGCGATGGGTTAGATAGAAGGAATCTGACACGCCGGTCAATTGCAGGAGAAAGGTGTCGCTGAGCTGGTCTAGAGCGGTTCCCGTGAAATCCACACAGCGCACTGCCGTGGCGTTGGTGCCAGGGGGGACGGACCCGGTCCGAGTCCCCCACCGGAGTTGGTTACCAGGAACGTAGCAAGGGCGAGAAACCAGGTTGCTCTGTTGACCCGGACATGCCAAACGCGCTTACCCATCTCTTTCCCTCCTACTGGAGCTGAATGCTGCCGCTCAGCAGCGTGCCGTTGACCGCATAGCCGTCGCTCAAGACCAGGTTGAAGCTGCCGACGCCGGCCGTGCCACTGACGGCCACGAGCGTGAAACTGACTGGGCTCCCGTTGTGTGTGCCGGTGCCAAAGATGGTCAAATTGCCCAATCCATCGTCGAACGTCATCGCGGACACGTTGTTGGATTGGAAGTTATCGCCCGTCTGTGTATCGCCTTCCTGGACGCCCTCGGGCGCACCATCCTCACAGGCGTCCTGGTCGAAGCGCACATGGGCTTTGCCGCCGCGACCATCCGAAACATCACCATCGCCGTCTGCTTCGTGGCAGGCCGGCGGGCCACCGTTGTTGATCGAGGCCTGGAAGTTGTAGCAGCAAACGCCGTCGATCTCTAAGGGCACCGTGTCCGCGAGAGCCGTGGCATTATTTTCCTGGCCTTCCTGCGTGGCGGCTGCGAGCGCATAGCCTCCCACCTCCTCGAGCAGGCTGGTGGAGGTTGGCCCGCCGATGTCCGCGGTCGCAACCTGGATGGTCAGGACGCACGGGTTGCTTGCGGACGGCGTGGCGGGGCAGATGACGGATCCGTTCTCAGACGTGCCGGTATAGGTTGTGAGGTTCGTACCCGGTGACGGATTTGCGGGCGGCGGTTCGGGATAGGTGAGGACGTGCGGGAAGCAGGCCGACACCGAGCACAGGTCGATGCTGTTCGCCTTGCCCGCATAGAAGATCGGCCTGTTGGCCGCCGTGTTTTCCATCGCCGCGGTCTTCCCATCGGGCGACAACCGCAGGGCGCTGCTTCGGATGTCCATCCCCCGCTGGTTGGCCCCGCCGATCACGGGGTATGACGCATCGCCTGCAGGATCATTGAGTCCACTGACGGGACTATTCGGCGGGCCGCTCACGGCCGTGCCATAGAGTCCAATTCCGGCGGACTGCCGGACGACCGTCACCACTGGCGCGCCGGCGTGGTCGAGCAGTTGCTTGTTGGCGGGTGTGAAGTCCGGCTGCACCAGCCCATTCGAGGTGTCGTCGTAGACGATCTCGGCCGCGCCGCTACCGTCGATAGTCACGGCAAAGAAGTCGGCCAGGTTCCGGTTCCCTTGCGAGGAGATGCATCCAGTTCCGGCAAGGCAAATGCTGTCGTAGTGAGACGGATGGGGACTGGCCTTCACGAGCGACACGATCGGTGTTGCCGTGATCACGTTGCCGCCCTGGTCGGTGTTGAAAACCGCCTGGGCCATGAAGACGTTCCAGGCCTGGCCGTTATTCGTGCTGGGGTCGGTGAACTGGTTGGCGCCGTACCAGACGACATCCGACCGTCCTGGACCGCCCGCGGCCACCCAGGGAAAGACGTTTGCGGCGTCGCCCGTTGCGGTCGACGCGTCGCTGACCTGCACGGTTGTCCAGTTGCGGTAGCCACTGGCCGGACTGGCCGCGCTGACGAACGCCTGGCGCAGCGCCGGTGTCTTACTCTTTCCGACCCACGCGACATACAGGTTGCTCGCGGAGTCGATCGCGCTTACCACGAAGTTGGCCGCGTCGCCGGAGTCGTCGGGTACGCCAGTCGCCACCGTGATCAGCTTGCTCTGGTCGCCGCACGGGAATGCCGTCGACGGCGCGTCGAGGAAGGTAAGGTTCCCGGCAGCGTCCGGCGTCCCGATGTTGAGCAGAATCGACGCTTTGCCGTTCACGGAGGACCCGAACTCCGCCTGGAAGACGTTCCCCGTCAGCTGATCGATCGAGGGGTGGCCATCGGCCCCGAAGGGGGCATAAAAACCGACGTTACCGTTTAGGTCCGTGCACGGTGACGTGTCGCCGTTGGTGGCGTCCTGGTAGGTGAGCCCGGGATCACCGGGGACCTGTGGCAGCGTATGGATGTTGCTCTTGACCCAGTGCGCCCCGTTGGCGAGGTTGTTGTACTCCATGTAGATCAGTGGCGTAGGCCCTCCGGCCTTGAGATAGGCCGACTTCGTACTGGCACGCTGCGCCGGACCCGGATCGAACACCGCCAGCCATTGCCGGTCGGCGCCCGGCACGCCGGAGCAACCTGCTGGATAGATCTCCTGGTTGGCAGTGGCACCGCCGTCGTTGGTCGTGGCTGTGCGCAAGCATGTCAGTGCATACAGGTCTGCGAAGTATTGCTTGCTGCTACGGTCGAACGCGATGTCTGTGTCGCCGCCACCGGGAGCGTCCTTGGTTCCGCTCAAGGCCGCGGGCGGCGTGCCTGGGTTGATTTCGCGATAGGTATGGCCTTTGTCAACGGATCCGTACCAGAGGCTGCGCTGAGTCCCGGTCCCGGTGGGGCCGCTCGAGAACACCCGGCCCAATGGATCGACGCCGATGTCGGGCTCGCCCATCGCGTGCATCGGATCGACCACGGATGGGGCTTCAAAGACGATTCCGGCGCTGTTTGCGGCCATTGCCACCCGGGGAGCAGGCGCGACAAGCACCGAGACGAGCGCGATGATGCCGAACACGGACGCCAGAACGCGAGCCCGAACCATGTCGATCCTCCTTAGAACAGCTGGATGGAACCGCTGAGCAAGCTGCCAGTAATCGCATAGCCGTCGGTCAAGGCGAGGCTGAACACTCCGGGCAACGCGCCGTTGTCGATGCCGACCATGGTGAATCCGACGAGACGACCGGCGTTCGTGCCAGCGCCGGTGATGGTGAGTGTCCGGGCAATATCGTCAAAGATCGCCGCCGTGATCGAGGTCGAGCGGAAATCCGTCGCGGATCCGGGATCTTGCTCGTCGACGGATTCACCGTCGCCGTCCCCCTCGCACCGATCGCGGTCAAAGTGGAAATGCGCTGTGCCAGAGTTTCGGCCGTTGACGTTGCCATCCCCGTCGGCCTCGTGGCAAATCTGAAAAGGCGGAGTAGGCGCCGAAGGGTTGAAGTCATAGGCGGGCGCGACATCAACGAGATTGAAGAGGTTGCCGCCGATGCCGCCCAATGTCGGTACCGCCTCGGCGTTGCCGTTGAGTGTCATGCCCGCGGTGGTGACGCTGTAGAGCAGGTTGTTGACCGGGTCGGACTCGTTCACGGCTTCGACCGGCACATTGATCGTGATCAGGCCAGGTACCGTCGCCGTGTACGAGCCAGTGACCTGCGTCGACCCCGGGTAGGTCATCGTGATGCTGCCCGTGAACTCGAGCGCGTTCTGGCCGACCCAGAAGGTCGGTGGAGCGCCGGCCACCGACTCCATATAGGCGTGGAAGAACGCGCCGCCATGCGGATCGCTCGTCGATGGCACTTTCCACTGCGTGTTCCACACGAGCGTCGTCCCCTGCGCCCCCACCCCCGGCGCGAGGCTCCGCAGGTCGGCGACCAGGGCTTTGACCTGGTACTGCTTCTTGTCACTCGTCAGCGAGATCTGGGAGCCCAGGATTTCCAGGTTGGGTTGATTCGGCGAGCTGATGCCGGCCGAATCGAGCGTCGCCGGGTGGTCGGTGACGGTCACCGAGTTGACGCGACGCGGGGCACCGTGGACGAGCGGCGTGTCGCCGAAAACGCTGGAGCCGCCACTTTGCCGGACGAACATCCCCTGCGAGGCGAGCGCCTCGGTATCGCTGTTCGAGTCGGCGTAGGAGATATTCGCCTCCCCTTGACCTCCGATGCGCAGCTGCAGGAAGTCCCCGAGCGTGCGGTCGCCCGACTGCCCACCCATGAGGGTCTGGATGCTGCCGCGATGGACGAAGTGCTCGCTGGCCAGGATCGGTGGCGTCCACCCAGGATTCGCACTCGTGAAATCCAGCGACTGGACCAGGTAGAGGCCCCAGTCGCCTGGCGTCGAGTCGGGACCTTTGCAGGGTGGGCATGCCTGGTGGGTGGGGGTTCCGTAGAACGCGACATCGACACTGCCGCTATCGCCTGCCGCCGGCCAGGCGAAGACGTTCGTGCTGAGCCCGGTGGGCAGCATCTGGGGCGTCGACCAGTGGTCGCCCTGATCCATCGATGCCGTGAAATACAGCAGCGTGTCACTCGTGATGTTGGCCGGGCAGGGTCCACAGCTGGCTTGTTCCCAGACTGCGAACAGGTTTCCCGCCCGGTCGATCGTGAGCGTTGGAAAGTCACCGCCATTCACGGTCGCGGGGTTCTCGTAGACGAGCTGGTCAACGCAATTCGCGTAGCCCGTCAGAGAGACGGTGACGGGGACGATGTCGCAGCGCGCCATCCGGATCTGGTTGAGCGCGTCGTTGTTATGCATGACGAAGGCCCGCTTTACCGAGCCGTAGGTGAAGACCTCGTCGTTGCCCATGATCCCCTCATCACATCCTTGGGTCAGGATTTGAGGAGCACCAAACAGCAGCCCCGCCGACTGCGGAGCGCCAGTCACCGGCGAGCGCGCGAAAACGAGTTTGTTACTGAAGAGCGCGTTGGCCGCGGTGCACGCACCCAGCGAGAGCGGCGTCGCGTTCGGCGCCACGTTGTAGGTCAAGGTGATCGAGCCGCCGGCGAGCGGATCGCCATCGACGGCATACCACGGGCGGTCGTCCGGCGCCGTGAGCACAGAGGTGCAAGTCGGCGCCGCGGTCAGCGAGCGACCCTGGTCGTCCGAGCGCGCGGTGCCGTAGTTGGCCAGCGCCAGGTCGTTGAT
>VBKD01000140.1 GCA_005888075.1 Chloroflexota bacterium | reverse complement strand
AGAAATTTGGTTTACGGCTGAGCGAACCCTGCCTGTGCCCGGCGCGGAGAACATCGGGGGGACACCCATTTACCTCCCCCATTTCGCGCGCCGCAGACCCAAAAGGCCTGGCCTGCGACTAGGCTTGCCCTGGAACATGACCCAACTCGAGACACTCCCGTTCAAGCGCGGCGAGCCCGCTGCAACCGCAGGTCTCCGAGCGTCCTTGAAGGCTCCAGATCTGCAGAAGCGGCGGCGCGATCTACTCGATCGGTTCGACCGCGAGGGGGACCCAGACGTCCAGCTCGAGGCGGCGTTCCTCGAATACATGGTCCATGACTTCGACGCTGGGCTTGCGACCGCGCAGGCCGCTTACCGAGGACTCAGGCAGCAGGGGCGCAAGCGCCGTGCTGCGCTTGCGGCGGCCGCCGTTGGGCGAATTTACTTCGAAGGACTCAACAACCAGGTCGCAGCCCGTGGCTGGTTCGCACGCGGACGCACCATGCTGGCGGACGAAGGAGACTGCGTTGAGCGCGGTTGGGTCGAGCTGGGTCTCGTCGGCTGTTCGGTCACAGACGTGGGTGCTCTGGCCACGAAGGCGGCCGAGGCCGTCAAGCTGGCAAGAAAGTTCGACGACCTCGACCTCGAGTGCAAGGCGCTCGCGGACCAAGGGCTGGCCCTGGTCACGCTTGGACGCGGCGCCGAGGGCATGGAGCTGATCGATGAGGCGATGGCGATCGTTAGCACCGGCGAAGTCCATTCCTTCGCCGCCGGCCAGGTTGCGTGCTGCACCCTCAGCGCCTGCGATCGGTCTGGTGACCTGGCCCGGGCCGACGCCTGGTTTCGGGTGCTCGAAGAGGCGGGCGTCTCAAACAACCCCGAGCAAAGCCCGATTCTGTTTGCTCACTGCCAGGCTGTGTACGGCAGCCTCCTCTGCCAGGTCGGTCGCTGGGGTGAAGCGGAGACCGCACTGACGCTTGGCCTGACCGCCGGTCGGAACGGTTTCTTTCTCCACCGTGTCATGGCGCGGGCTTCGCTGGCCGACCTACGTCTGCGGCAGGGACGACTGCGGGAGGCGGAACAGCTGCTCGCCGCTTGCGGCGACCGGTGGGAAGCGATCCCGACGCGGGCGAAGCTGCACTACGTCAGGGGTGAATTCGACCATGCCGTCTCTTCGGTGAAGCATGCGCTTCGGCAGATTGGCGAAGACCGAGTTAGAGCGGTGCCGCTGTTGGTGTTGCTTGCGAACGCGGAGATCGCGCGCGGTGACGCTGATGCGGCCGGCCGCGCGGCCGAGAGCGCTGACCGCCTGGCGCGCGAGACGCGATCGCCGATGCTGATGGGCGAGGCCGCGTTGGCGATGGGGAACGCGCTGATTGCGGCCGGGAAGCTCGAACCTGCGGCCGCCGCGCTCGAGGCGGGATTGCAGGCCGTTGCGCCCATCGAGCACCTCCTGATCAAGGGCGCTCTGCACCTGGCACTGGCGCGGCTGCTGGCGGATTCCGACCCACCTGTAGCGGTTACCGAGGCCCAAGCCGCCCTTGCGATCTATGAAAGGCTGGACGCGCCCGAGGCCGAGGTCTGCGCGACCCTCCTTCGACGCCTGGGTGCGAAGGTGTCCTACAGTCCCCGCCCTCCGGCGGACCCGCTGGCGCTCCTCAGCCGTCGCGAGCGGGAGATCGTGCAGCTGATCGGCCAGGGGTTGACCAACGCTCAGATCAGCGAAAAGCTGTTCATCACCCCCAAGACTGCGGAGCACCACGTGAGCAACATCCTGGGCAAGCTCGCCCTGCGGAGCCGCTACGAGGTCGCAGCCATAACCACGGCGATACGAACGTAGAGCCGTCCTAGGCGCCAGCCGTCAAAAACGCACTTTGGGGGTGCGATATGGGGATGTCCCCGATTCGGAACATGCCAGCTTCGAAGCACAGTGCCCATCAGTTCGATGGCGCACACGATTTCAGTACGAACCCGGCCTGCGGTGCAGGCGGCTCAAGAGATCGCCCGAAGTCACGGCATCGTTGCCGGGCAGGCGCGGGTGCTGCACGACGCCAACAATGTTGTGGTTCACCTCGCCCCGTCACCGGTCGTGGCGAAGATCTGCCTGGCCTCCGTTGGAGACCACGGTTGGCGCAAGTTGGCCACCGAGCTCGAGATCGCCCGTCACCTCATACGCGCCGGCGCCCCGGTGGTTGGCCCAAGCCAAGAGCTGCCGCCGGGACCGCACGTCCAGGGCGACTTCGCGATGACGTTCTGGCGTTATCAAGACCACGATCCAAGCGCAGTGGCAACAAGCCAGGGCGCCGGCCAGGCCCTGGCGCAAGTCCATGAGGCGCTGGACAGCTACCCCGAAACCTTCCCCTCCTTCTTGGACCGCCAGGTGAAGCGCGCCGCAAGAATCCTGTTCAGCGAATCAGTCCCTTCCCCACTCCCGACCACCGAACATGCCTTTCTGTGCAGCCAGTACCTGAGCATCACCTCCGAGCTCGACGATCGAAAGCTTCGGTGTCGCACCCTTCACGGCGATCCTCACCGCGGCAACCTACTGGTCAGCAAGACTGGGTATCTGATGATCGACTTCGAGTCTGTTTGCTCAGGGCCGCTCGAGTGGGACCTAAGCGCACTGCCAGGACTGGGCGCCAACACTTTCTCTGGGGACGAGGAATTGCTGTCGCTGCTTCGAAGGCTGCGGAGCCTATGCGTCGCGGTCTGGTGCTGGACGAGGTCGAGGAGCTCGATTGCTCTAGACCGCACTGCCAGGAACCATATGGACTTACTTCGACTGGCGGCGTGAAACTACACGACGGTCGTTGAAGAGCAGGCCGCGCTAGGCCTTGCGCTCGAACAGCGGTGCTCCAAAAAAGACGAGTGGCGCCTTAGGTTGGAGAAGCTTCGCCTTTTCCAAAAATGACGCGAAGCGAGGATCGTCGTCGTGGTGGTTGTGGGCATCGTGGTCAGCCGCGACTATGTGCAGGATATAGTCCTGAATCCCGGCCGGTCCACCGCCATAAGTTCCGGTCGGGTTCTCGCTCCCGCCCTCCACTCTGGTGAGGCTCGCCTCGAGGAAAAGCCCCTTGGCGGTGTATTCATCCCAGATCGGAATCTCTTCTGCTTCGAACATCGCCTCGAACTCGCTTGTTCGTTCCGCGTCGATGCGAAGGATGATCGCTGCAACCTCGCTCATCAGTTTCCTCCTGACTTTGGGTGGCCGGCTGGAGCCTAAGTTTCGCCGAAGCCTCGAGGTGCGCTTGTTGACAACAAGCATCCAGTCGAGACACTCGGACGCCTCGCGGCGTGGGCTCTTTGACTTGTCACGTCAGGTGAGCCATCATTGGCGGCAAGAGGTGACTGACTAAATGTCGTCTCAGCAACCGCCGTCTCAGCAACCGCCGTCTCAACAACCGGCTTCAGCTCCTGCGTCTCCCGTCGAGCGCATGTCGGTGGTGACCGAACAGCCCCGCTACAACTTTCGCGCGGCGGCCGCAGTCGGATTCATCGTCGGCGTCGTAGACATCCTGATTGCAGCCCGCTTTCTGGGCAAGTTGCTCGGGGCGTCGTCGCAATCGGCTTTCGTCCACTTCATCTATCAGCTGAGCGGAGTGCTGGTGGCTCCATTCACAGGTATCTTCGGCGACACCGGAACGAAGACCAACACTTTCGAAAGCGCGTCGCTGGTGGCGATCGTGGTATACGCGGTGATCGGTTGGGGCCTCGTGGTTCTGATCAGGATCGTCACGGCGCCCAAGGGCACCAAGCCAGAGTAGTCGTTATCGATCTAAGGTCCTGGCAGGACACGGCGAAACATCTGCGTTAGGGAGGTCCCCGGAGAACTCCTCCTCGTAGGTGGCTCATGCTAGGCGTATTCGCGATTGGCTTGCTTGCGAGGCTGGCGCTGGGAGGCAACGCCGTGTCACAGCGTTCGCAGATGTAGCGGCCCGCCAATATATTTGCGCACCGCGTGAGTGACGGGCTGAGTACCGGCGACATAGACGAGATCGACCAGCCCGTCGCTGTCGGCATAGCACTTATTCAAAATCA
>VBKD01000139.1 GCA_005888075.1 Chloroflexota bacterium | reverse complement strand
GGCGAAAGCGCCGTCGGGCTGCGGCCGATCGTTGTTTCCGACGGGCCCGCCGGCGTGCGCGGCACGGGCTTCGACCCATCCATGCCCTCCTCATCGTTGCCATGCCCGGTCGCGCTCGGCGCAACCTGGGATGTGAGCCTTGTTCACGATGTCGCGCTTGCCCTCGGCCATGAGGCCCGCGCACGTGGCGTCGATGTGCTGCTGGCACCGACCGTCAACATCGTTCGGACGCCGCTCAACGGTCGCGGCTTCGAGTGCTTCTCCGAAGACCCTGTTCTCAGCGCGCGCATTGCGGTGGCGTACGTGCGTGGCGTGCAAGAGGCCGGCGTGGCCGCGACCGTCAAGCACTACGTGGCCAATGACTCCGAAACCGAGCGCCGAAGTTATGACGCGCGCGTCACCGAGGGCGTCCTGAGGGAGCTCTACCTACCGCCATTCGAGGCATGTGTCGCGGAGGCGGATGTCGCTCTGGTGATGGCGGCATACAACTCGGTCAACGGCGCGTTCATGACCGCCAACCGAAAACTTCTCCACGATCTGCTGAAGACTGAGTGGGGATTCCGGGGTGTGGTGATCTCCGACTGGTCGGCGACCTACACGACCGTGCCCAGCGCGCAAGCCGGCCTCGACCTCATCATGCCGGGACCGATTGGACCATGGGGTGATCAGCTGCTCGCGGAGGTCAAGGCGGGCACCGTGGCCGAGGCGGAGATCGACGACAAGGTCGCGAGATTGATCGTGCTGGCACGTCGCGTCGGCGCCCTCAACGGTTTCGTTGATGGGGACGCGCATCAAAACCTGGGAGCCCGGCCGCGGGCGCTCGTCGACCCCGCATTGTTGCGCGAGGTCGCCACCCGATCGTTTGTCTTGCTCAGCAATCCGCGCGGGCTGCTTCCTCTTCGGAGCGGCAGCCTCGACCGTCTGGCGCTCATCGGCCCCAATGCGGTCGTGCCGCAGACCCAGGGAGGCGGGAGCATTCGCGTCCTCCCGATCGCAGGCACAAACCTGGCGGACGCGCTCGGCGACGCGCTCGACACCTTCGTCACCGTCCATCAGGGGTGCGACACCGCGACCACGATCGCCGTCCCACATGACGGCAGCCTGCGTGATCCCGTCAGCGGCGAGACGGGCGTGCGTGTGGAAATTCGCGCCGCCGGCGGCGAGCTCGTCCACGACGCGCGATTCACGACGAGCGTGCTCACCTGGTGGGACGACCTGCCCGCGGCTGTTCACCTGCCGGGCTCGGAAATCGTGATGCGTACCCGCTACCGCCCTCGGGTCAACGGTTCGCATGTGCTGGGGGTCGGCGGTGTTGGACTGCTTCGCGTACTGGTCGACGGGATCCCGATCGCGGAGACGACCACCAGGCTTCAACACGACACGGTACAGGCGTTGTCAAAACCGCCCGAGGTACGGGCGCTGCTGGACCTCCACGCTGGGCGCGAGGTCGAGGTCCGCGTTGAGCACCGCCCGAATGCAGACGCACCCGATGCCGGATTCGTCACTTTGCGCCTCGGCATCGCGCCGCAGCAGGAAGAGGACAAGCTCATCGCGGATGCCGTTATCGCCGCTGCCGGCGCGGACGTGGCCGTTGTCGTTGTCGGTTCGGCTGAAGGCACCGAGAGCGAGGGCTACGACAGAGAGACAATGGCCCTGCCGGGCCGCCAGGACGAGCTGGTGCGACGCGTCGCCGCCGCGAACGCCAGCACGGTGGTGGTGATCAACTCAGGGATGCCGGTGCTGATGCCGTGGGCCGATGAGGTGGCGGCGATCATGCAGGTGTGGTTGCCCGGGCAGGCGTTTGCCGAGGGGCTCGCTGACGCGATCGCCGGCGTCGCCGAGCCTGGGGGCCGCCTCCCGGTCTCACTGCCTCGTGCTGAGGCGGATTCACCGGTTCTGGGTGCACATCCGCAAGCAGGCGATCTCGTCTACGCCGAAGGCCTGCTGGTCGGTTATCGCGGCTACGACCGGAGGGGGACCGAGCCGCTGTTCTGTTTCGGCCATGGCCTCGGCTACACGGAATGGACTTACGAATCGATCGCATGCGATATCGACTCGATCGCTGCCGGCGAAGACCTCGCCTTGGGAGTGACGGTGCGCAACGCCGGCGCTCGCAGCGGTCGGGAGGTCGTGCAGCTCTACGTGGAGGGACCTGACGACGACTCATCGCGGCCGCTGCGCGTCCTGGGGGCGTTCGCCGATGTCACATGCGGACCTGGCGAGCAGGCCGTGGCGCGTCTGACTGTGCCGGCCCGCCTGTTCGCCCGCTTCGACGAGGAGCGGCGCGATTGGGTCTGGCGCCCAGGAACGTTCGCGTTGCGCGCGGGGCGTTCATCACGGGATCTGAGGTTGAAGGCGGAGGTAGTGCTGCGATGACCTAGAAGGCGGGCGCGTCGTTGATGCCGGCGGATTTATTTGGCTGAGGTGAGGAGGAGCATGAAGGTCAACAGCCGTTTGATCGTCGTCGCAGGCGCGGTCCTCGCGCTTACCTGGACCGCGAGCACAACAGCGCTGGCGGAGGCACCGGCCTCTTCCGGCCAACCCGATTTCGGCTCGAACGTCTACATCTTCAATCCGAGCATGCCGCAGAGCCAGATTCAGGCCGCGGTCAATTCCGTGGCGACCCTGCAGGTCAACAATGAGTTCGGCACCCAGCGCTATGCGCTGCTGTTCGAGCCGGGAACGTACGGGTCCGCGACGAACCCGCTCAACTTCCAGGTCGGTTACTACACCGCCGTGGCCGGTCTCGGCCTTTCGCCTCATGACGTCGTCATCAACGGCTCCGTGTACGCGCGCAACCGCTGCTTCGCAGACGGCTGCACTGCGCTCGTGAACTTCTGGCGCTCGTTGTCGAACCTGACCATCAACGTGAGGACGCCGAACTTCGGCTGCTATGGCGGCGAGTTCTGGCCAGTGTCGCAGGCAGCGCCAATGCGTCGAGTGCAGGTCAATGGATTCGCCACTCTCATGGACTATTGCACCGGGCCGTCGTATGCCAGCGGCGGATTCATCGCCGATTCGGAATTCACGGGCAGCACGATCGTCAACGGTTCGCAGCAGCAGTGGCTGGTGAGAAACAGCAACCTCGACGGCTGGACCAACGGCGTATGGAACCAGGTCTTCTCGGGGGTGATCGGCGCGCCGGCGCAGTGCTTCCCCAGCCAGGCGTCTTGCGGCGGACCTTACACGACGCTTGCGACGAGCCCGGTGACTCGAGAGGCGCCCTATCTGTTCAAGGATTCGGAGGGTGACTACAACGTCTTCGCGCCGTCGGTGCAGCAGAACACCACCGGCACGACATGGGCCTCGGGCCAGACGCCCGGCACCTCCATTCCGATCCACAAGTTCTTCATTGCCAAACCGAAAGACTCCGCGGCGAGCATTAACTCGGCTCTTCACCAGGGCATGAACCTCATCCTGACCCCAGGCGTCTACAAGCTGAGC
>VBKD01000138.1 GCA_005888075.1 Chloroflexota bacterium | reverse complement strand
CACAAGGCCGACGCACATCGCGTTGACCAGCGGATTGTTCGTGTAGCACTCGTCGAAGTAGACCTCGCCCCCGACCGTCGGGATGCCCATGCAGTTCCCGTATCCGCCGATCCCCGCGACCACTCCTTCGAAGTGGCGGCTCGACTCGGGAAGCGGACCGAAGCGGAGCGAATCGAGAAGCGCGATCGGTCGCGCTCCCATGGCGATGACATCGCGGATGATCCCGCCGACGCCTGTCGCAGCTCCCTGGTACGGCTCGATCGCGGACGGGTGGTTGTGCGACTCGATCTTGAAGACGGCCGCCCACCCCTCGCCGATGCTGACCGCGCCCGCGTTCTCTCCAGGTCCCTGAAGCACCGCCGGACCGCTGGAGGGTAGGCGCCGCAAAAGAGCTTTCGAGCTCTTGTACGAGCAATGCTCCGACCACAGCACACCGACCATGCCCAGCTCGACCTCGTTCGGACTTCGTTTCAGCGCCTCGACGATTGCCCTGTACTCGTCGGGAGTCAGCGCAACCTCACGCAGTCTTCGCTCGTCGATGGACTTGATGCTCAAGACGCCAGGACCTTCAGCGAGTGCTCCGCGACCGAGCGGAACAACTTCAGCCCGTCCGTGCCGCCGAGCTCAGGCTCAGAGCAGCGCTCGGGGTGCGGCATCATGCCGAGCACGTTGCCGCGAGTGTTGACGATGCCGGCGATGTTGTGCAGCGAACCGTTCGGATTGGACGCCGGTGTGACGCGGCCGGTCGGATCGGAGTAGCGAAAAACCACCTGGCCGTTTTGCTCCAGGCGAGAAAGGGTGGCCGGGTCGGCGAAGTAGTTGCCCTCGCCATGGGAGATCGGTAGGCGGATCACCTCGCGGTCGTTGCACTTCGACGTGAACGCCAGGTCGGTCCGCTCGACCACGAGATCCGTCCATTGGCAGCGAAATTCGAGGGAGGCGTTCCGGATCAGCGCTCCCGGCAGCAGGCCGGCCTCGCAGAGGATCTGGAACCCATTGCAGATGCCCCACACCAGACCGCCGCGGTCGGCGAACTCGCCGATCTTTTCCATGACCGGCGCAAAGCGAGCGATGGCGCCGGTGCGCAAATAATCGCCATACGAAAAACCACCCGGCAGGATCACGCAATCGCAATCTTTCAGGTCGGCGTCCTTGTGCCAGAGGTAGCGCAGCTCGCCACCCAGCACCTGGTCGACGACCCATCCGCAATCACGGTCAGACCACGTTCCTGGAAAAACGACTACCCCGAATCTCACTTCCGTGACTCCTTCACGATCTCGAAGCGGAAGTCTTCGATCACGTGGTTGGCCAGCAGCTGCCGGCACATGGCTTCCACCCGCTGCCGCGCTTCGTGCTCGTTGGAACTATCGAGGTGGACTTCGATGTACTTGCCCACCCGTACATCGGACACCTCACGAAAGCCTAACGACGCCAGGCCCTGCTTGACCGTGATGCCCTGTGGGTCGTTCACCACGGGTTTGGGCGTGACGATGACCCGGGCTATCACTCGTTCCTGGGCTTCGGCGGAAACAGGGGTTTTCCAACCAGTCTTTGATAGGCGGTGAGATATCGCTCGCGCGTCTGCGCGACGACATCGTTGGGCAGCGCGGGCGGCTCCGACTCCTTGTCCCATCCGGACCGGGTGAGCCAGTCGCGCACGAACTGCTTGTCGTATGACTCCGGCGAGGTCCCCACCTGATATGTCGCGGCTTCCCAGTACCGCGAGCTGTCGGGCGTGAGAGCCTCATCGATGAGGATCAGGTCCTTGCCGACGAGCCCGAACTCGAACTTGGTGTCGGCGAGGATCAACCCCCGGCGCAGCGCGAATTCCGATGCGTGCTTGTACAGCGCGACACTGGCGTCCTTCAACTTGGTGGCGAGCTCATCTCCGAGCTCCTTCGTCATCTCTGCGTATGTGATGTTCTCGTCGTGCCCGCTCTCGGCTTTGGTCGCGGGAGAGAAGATGGGCGACATGAGACGCTGACTCTGCTTCAATCCCGCCGGCATCGGCTCGCCGGCCAGCGTTTGCGACTTCTCGTATTCACTCCACGCGCTCCCCGCGAGGTAGCCGCGAACCACGCACTCGAAGTCGATGCGCTTGGCCTTGCGCACGATCATGAAACGACCGTGGAGCTGTTCGCGCTGGTCCTTGAGAGAAGAAGGGAGATCGGGCACCATTCCGGACACCAGGTGGTTCGGTTGGAACGTGTCGGTCTGCGAGAACCAGAAGATCGAGAGCTGCGTGAGCACCTTGCCGCGGTCGGGGATGCCGTTGGGCAGCACGTGATCGAAAGCCGAGATGCGGTCGGTGGCGACCATGAGCAGCCGGTCAGAGTCGAGCTCGTAGGTGTCACGGACCTTGCCGCGCGCGAAAAGCTCGAGCGGCAGCTCGGTGTCAGTGAGTGCCGGGCCCGCGATCACGGCCGGAGACCTCGGCGAGAGATTCGGGGCACAGGTGGCCGAGATGCTAGGCGCGGCCGAGCACCGGAGCGCGCGCATCCGTCCATGCGTAAGCGGGGAGCGCAGGCCGCAACAACGCAGATCGGCCGCATGGGCCCCGAAGATCCGTCGAGGGGCTCCGTCCGGGATCGCGTTATCACGAGGCTGATACTCCCAGACTCAGGCGTTCGTATGCCAGGTCGGTGTGCTCGAGGCCGGCCCACGGATCGAAAACGTCATTGATGCGAGACCCGATCCGCTTCGTGACCTCCTGGTCTTGCTCGAGACTGGCACGGAACCCAGGCCCGCTGCCATCCATCGCGCGCATCGCGGCTTTCTGCACGATGACGTACGCATCCTCCCGCGACATTCCGCTTTCGACCAGAGCCAGCAGGACGCGCTGAGAAAAAACGACGCCGCCCGCGAACTGCAGGTTGGCCAGCATGCGTTCCGGCTTGACCTCCAGGCCGCTGAGCACCTTGACCATCTCCTGGCACATGTAGTCGACCGCGGCGCATGCGTCGGGGAAGATGATCCGCTCGGCCGAAGAGTGGCTGATGTCGCGCTCGTGCCACAACGCCGTGTTCTCCAGCGCGGTGACGAGATGGCCGCGCACAACTCGCGCTAGGCCGCACACGCGCTCCGTCATGACCGGATTGCGCTTGTGCGGCATCGCGGAGCTGCCCTTCTGCTCCTTCCCGAACGGTTCGAAAGCTTCGCCCACCTCGCTGCGCTGGAGATGCCGGATCTCGGTCGCGATCCTCTCCAGAGTCCCGGCCACCACCGCGAGCGCCGACATGTACCCGGCGTGCCGGTCGCGCGCCACGACCTGAGTCGACACCGGATCGGGCTCGAGCCCGAGCTCGCGGCAGACGTGCTCTTCGACCCTCGGATCGACGGTCGCGTGTGTGCCGACGGCACCACTGACGCGGCCGATGGCGGCCTGTTGCGCCGCCAGCTCCAGGCGGGCGATCGAGCGATCGAGCTCGGCCACCCATCCGGCAACCTTGAAGCCGAAGGTGATCGGCTCGGCCACCACGCCATGGGTCCGTCCCGCCATCAACGTCTTACGGTGGGTGATCGCCAGCTGCGCGGCCGCCTCGCGGACTGCCTTCAGGTCGCCTAACGAGCCTCGGGCTGCCTGATCGACTCGTTGAGCACCGTGAGGAAGGCGATGACGTCGTGGCCGACCCGTGATTCGACCTCGGCGATCTTCGCGGCGTCGAACTTCCCCTGGCGGATCTTGGCCAGAGCGCTCGAGGGGATGCGACCGACCGTGGCCCATGCTTCACAGGCCAATATCTCGATCCGCAGCCAGAGCTCGAAACGGTGCTGGTCAGACCAGACCGCCCGAACGGCAGGCGGTGAGTAGCGCTCGATCAAGAAGGGCAGCGAGCCTCTAGCACTGGGGGGACGGAGGAATTATACGTTCGACTGGCAAAGCCAGATGTTGTGAGTACCGTTCGGCGAGGCCCAAGATGTCGTGCCGATCAGCCCGAGCCGACGCGCAGCCCAGACCCTCCCCCGATAATCGACTGGCTTAATGTCGAGACCCCGTAACCGCTCTAAGGAAACCCTCGTTTGAAAGCGCACAGGCTGAACGGCCGGTGAACGACCCGTCGCGGGATGAAGAGCGTGAGCTCGTAGAGCGGGCAAAGCGCGACCCGCGCCAATTCGGGGCGCTCTACGACCGCCACTTTCAGCAGATCTACAGGTTCGTGTATTCGCGAGTGAGGGAACAAACTGCGGCTGAGGACGTCACTTCGGAAGTCTTCATTAAGGCTCTGAAGGCCATGCCCCGGTATCAGGACACGGGGCGGCCCTTTGCTGCCTGGCTGTACCAGATCTCGGTCAACGCCATCGCGGACCGCTATCGGAGCCAGCGGACGGCCCAACCGCTCGATGACTTCCACGACCTGTCGGTGGCAGGGCCGCCGCTCGAAGAGCTGGCCGCGCACCGCGATGAGATCCGGCGCATCTGGGCCCTGGTCGAAGACCTCCCCGCCCAGCAGCGCAATGCCCTCGTGCTGAAGTTCCAGGAAGACATGAAGATCGAGGACATCGCGGTCGCTATGAACAAGTCGCCGGGCGCGGTGAAGCTGCTGATCCACCGCGGCGTCACGCGACTGCGTGAAATGGCCGAAGCGCTGAGGCCGGTGGAATGAACAACTTCCAAGACCCCGAGCTGGAAGACGTGCTGCAGGACGACGAGCTGAGGCGGATCGCGACCCTGCTCAGCTCGGCCGAGCGCGGCGAAGCGCCGCTTGACGACGCCTTCCAGACCGGCTTGCGCCGCCAGCTGATGCAGCAGGCGTGGGGGATGGCCGAAGGGCGCGACTCATGGTGGCGCCGGGCGCTGGCGCCCCCCGGGCTGGCCTGGGGTGCCGCCGCGGCCGCCCTGGTGCTCATCGTCGCGGTTGTCGTTTACACCGCCTTGCAAAAGCCTGGAGGGCTGACCGAGGTCGTGGTCGCGAGCTCGCTCGACGGCAGCAAGCAGGTCGCGCTCCAGCAGCCCATCCTCGTCTCCTTCAACCAGCCGATGGACCGCAAGTCGACCGAGGATGCGGTGCAGATCACGCCCGCGACGAACGTTGTGTTCTCGTGGCAGAGCAACACGATGCTGGCGGTCCAGCCGACGAGCCACAGCCTCGCCCCCAACACGCAGTACCAGGTGACGATCGGAGCCGGCGCGAAGACCGTGGCGGGCCAGAAAGTCGCGGCTCAGCAGACGATCACCTTCGTCACTCAGCCGCCGCCCGCGGCCGCTCCGTCGCCCACGCCGAGACCGACGCCGACGCCAGGCAACGCCCTGACCGGTGAGAAGCAGCTCGTGGCTGCCGGAGCCGTTGCGACTGGACCCATTCTGTGGTCGGCCGACTCCACGACCGTCTACTTCGTCGACGCCGGCCTTGCTCTCAAGACGGTGCCGGCAAGTGGCGGCAACGTGACCGTCGTCGCGCCAGATGGAGTCTCCTCGCCGGCGATATCACCTGCAGGCGACCGTCTCGCGTACATCCGTGCCGGCCGGATCGAGGTCCTGACTTTCGCGTCTGGCACGACGACCGAGCTCGCCGTCTCGCCGTCGCCTGCACGTGTCGGCTGGGCGAAAGACAAGCTCGTCTGGACGGCCGTGGACGGCGTCTACACGCAGGGTGCGAACGCCCCCAAGCAGCTCGCGGCACTTCCCGCAACGGGCACGGTGACGGTCCTGTCCATCGCGCCCGACGGCTCGCACATCGCATACCAGCAGGACCAGAACCTGTTGCTGCTCGACCTCGCAAGCGGCAAGAGCATCCAGCTCGGACATGCCGGAGCCCAGTTCCTCGGCTGGTCGCCCGGCTCGGCCCACGTGCTCTACTCGACAACCGACGGCATCGCTGTCTCCGACCTGCAGGGCGGTTCGACGGTCACATTGCCTTCGGGAGAGCCAACCTGGTCGAGCCAGGACGCGATTCTGCTCGGCAGCGACACGACGCTGTACCAAGTCCGGTCCGATGGAACCGCGCAGAGCAAGCTCGCCGACGGGACGTATCACAACCCTGTCTGGGCGCCCAATGGCAGCACCTTCACGTACTTCCGCGGCGGCGCGATCTGGGTGGCGACGGCGCCGGCGCTGCCGCCCCTGCCGACCGCGCTCGACCAGGCGTCGGCTGTGGTCAATTCCTTCATGGACGCACGTTTGAAGGGCCTGACGGACCAAGCGGCGACTTTCCTCGACGACAACGGCAAGCAGGCTTACACGGGTCCCGGGCTTGGCCTAGGGATCACGGGCAACGCGCAGTTCTCTCGCTACTACTTCCTCACGCAGGAGATCGTCAACACGCAGCCTGACACCGCGAGGTTTGTGGTCCGTCTTGTGCTGAGCCACGGCAAGATCGACGTGAACGACTTCGAAGAGACCCTGACGCTGGTGCGCGACCCGACGAGCAAACAGTTCCTCATCGATCAGGCTAGCGCCGGCCCGCGCCGCGACCTGGGCAAGGGCGCTGAGGTGGTGAGCGTCGACGTGGCGGCCGATGTCGTCAAGGTCACATTTGACAGCGACCTCGACCCGGGCACAGTTCAGGACGGCGTGTACCTGCTCGACTCCAAGGGCAAGCGAATCGACGCGACGGTGACTTACGCGAATCGGCTGGTCACGCTCAGCGGGCTGGACCTCAAGTCGGGCAATCAATACAAGCTCGTCGTGCTGACGGCCGTTCGAGACGTGCAGGGTCACAACGTCGCGGCGGACTACAACCTCGACCTGCTCGGCCCTGCCCCGAAGAAAACCCCGGACCGCAAACAGGGATCATCCGGGGCGCCGGCCTCTCCATCCCCGGTCGCGACACCCGCGGGCTAGAGCCTGGGTCGGCTCAAAGGATCTTCAGAGCGCGCGCCGCGCGGCAAAGGGCGGTCACCGATCCGGAGTGGATGATCTGACCCTCGAGGGCCGCGTCAAGCGCTTCTACGAAGGGCAGGCGCAGGACCTCCATGTCCTGCTCAGAACCCTCCGGACGGCGGTCAGTCTCGGTCAGGCTCTGGACCAGGAACAGGTGCGCGTGTCCGGTTAGAAACGCCGCGCCGTGCACGACTCCCAACGACGTATAACGCGCTGCGACTAGACCCGCCTCTTCGGCCAGCTCACGACGTGCGCACTCGAGAGGGTCTTCATCGCCGTCGACAGTGCCGGCCGGCACCTCCCAGGAGGACTCCTCCCATGCATGGCGCCACTGGCGCACCAGCACGGTCTCGCCGTTGTCGAAGTGCGGCACCACGAACGCCGAGTCAGGGTTGACGAGCACCGAGTACATCGCCTCGACCCCATCCGGAAAACGGATCGCATCCTCGCGCAGCCGGAATTGGCCGGACTGGGCGCCCAACGTGGTCCCGGCGACCTCGTATGGCCGGCCGCTCTTCGGGTGGGCGAGCCTGCCTATCTGCGCACCATCGACGCGACCGCGGCCGCCGCGGCTGCGACGTGCCGGGGATCGGGGCCGTAATCGAATGGCGAAGCGTCCGACGCGAGCTTCTTGGCTTGCTCGACCAGCTCGGCATGCTCCTCGATGAAACGAGTGCTCAGCTTGCCGGCGCGAAAGTCGGGGTTGTCGAGAATCGCGCGGTGGTAAGGGATTGTTGTCGCCGGCCCCACCACCACGAACTCGCCCAAGGCCCGGCCGGCGCGGGCAATCGCCTCCGCTCGGTCGCTGCCATGGACGATGAGCTTGGCGACCAGAGAG
>VBKD01000137.1 GCA_005888075.1 Chloroflexota bacterium | reverse complement strand
CATTTGTCTCATTGGAAACCGGAGCGGTGGCGTGCCACGCTCCCGGCGTTATGAAAGGGGGGAAGCACATGACAACGTCACAGCCGTTGGAAACAAGATCGAAACGAGTCTTCTATTCAGTCTTTCTGCCGCTCGGCGCGGTTATGAACCTGATCCTCGGCCTGGTCGTCCTGACCGAGATGCGGACAGACAACACGCTGAGCTGGCTGCAGCTAGGGACAGGCGCTCTCTGCTGCATGATCGCGGGCTGGCTCGCGGCGTCGGCCTGGTCGACCTCTTACTGGAATCGCAGCATGGCCAAGCAGGTCGCTGTCTGGAGGCGGATCGCCGACGCCATCTTCGCCTGGCTGGAAGAGGCGCCGCTGCCGGCGGAAGCTTTGCACAACCTCAAGTCCTCGCTGGACGACGCAGTAAGCACCTCGAACCGGGTTTAGGCCCCGGCGTATCCCTCGCCCGGCTTACCCCGTTAGCAACATATGACTCGAGGCACCTGACGTTTTCGCCTGACGGTGGGCTGCCTTGGGTGTATCGTTGCCCAGTCAATTTCTGACACTGGGGATGTGTTGGAACGGAGGATGCCCCGCTGATCCGCCTTGGAATCGTCGACGACCATCCAGTCTTCAGACTGGGTCTGATTCGAAGCCTCGAGCGTGAGCCTGACCTCTCAATCCGGTGGGAGCTCGGCTCCGCGGCGACCCTCAAAGAAACTCTGGACAAAAACCCTGTGGACGTCGTCCTCATGGACCTCAACCTTGGGCCCGAGGACGATGCCCTCGCCGCAACGACATCCATCCGAGAGCGGTACGACTCGGTCAAAGTGATCGTCATCTCGGCGTCGCTGGACATGGAGGCTGCGAGTGCCGCTCGGGCCGCCGGTGCGAGCGGCTACCTGCCAAAGGACCTCGCCGTGGCCGATATGGTGGCCGCGATTCGAGGCTTGTCGTCGCCGAACTTCGGCAGGAAGAGCTTCAGCGACCTGCTCGCGGCTCGCCCCAACGCCAGTGACAGGTATCACTCCCTCCGCGAAGGTTTGACCCGGCGGGAGCAGCAGGTGCTTGGCGAGCTCCGTCGCGGGCGGACGAACAAGGAGATCGCGGCGCGGCTCGACGTCTCGATCACCACGGTCAACAAGCACGTCCAGCAGGTGCTGAAGAAGCTTCAGGTCCGCAGCCGGACCCAGGCTGTCGCCATGGCCGATGCGGCCGCATCAGGCCGGACTTACCCGGTTGGCGACCGCCACTAGCCAAAATGGTCATTTCTGACCATTGACCTGCACTCCCTAGGTCATTAGCCTCATACGGTAGCCGTCACCCAGGTCAAAACGGTAGGGGCTTCCTGGGAAAAAGCGGCGAGAGTCCCCGCCGGGCTCCGCTTTGACGGACATGTATATAGGACCAGGGAGGGACAACGTGGGCGCGCCATATGTTGCGGCCCGCGGGGGGACGAGGGTCGCGAGTCGGGAGGCTGCCATCGAAAAAGATGTCAGGCGCCTTCTGGCTCGGGAGTTGCATGACCGCGTCGCGCAGACCCTCACGGGCATGCTGGTCGACGTCGAGAACTTCAAGTCGCAGCCAGTGGCCTGGGACGACGTGATCACGCAACTCGACACCATCCAGAGCTCGACGCGACAGGTTCTGACCAACCTGCGGCAGCTCCTCCACGACCTCAGGGGCGAGGAGCAGCTGGGCGACAACCTGGTGGGTGCGCTCGGTTCTTTGATCACGCGTTTTGAGGCGAAGACGCACATCTCTGCCGTGCTCGACATCAAGCCGGGCTGGCCGGAAGTGCTGACGCCCCCTGCCTCGGCGAACCTCTACCGGATCGTCGAGGAAGCGTTGAGGAACGTGGGCATGCACAGCGGCGCACACATGGTGCGCGTTGTGCTCGAGCCGGTCTCCGACGAAGAGCTTGGCCTGATGGTTGGGGACGACGGCCGTGGTGTCGACACCGACCCGGCGCGGCCACTGGGACTCGGCACCGTTGGTATGAAGGAGCGCGCGTTGTTCTTGGGGGGCAAGCTCCGGATTGAAAGCAAAGTTGGCCTGGGGACCGAGGTCCGGGCCGTATTTCCCAAGGTGCACCTCATCGCTGAGGAATTTCCAACCGTACAAACCAAGACCGGTTAACCGGTGCTACAAGGAGCTGTGATGACAACCACCACTATCGCCAAAGCCGCCCGTGTCCTCGTCGTGGACGATCAGACCTTGTTCCGAACGGGTCTCGCCAGCCTGCTCGCCGCCGACGAGAGGGTAGAGGTTGTCGGCCAGGCCATCGATGGGGCAGAGGCCGTCAAGCAGGCGGTCAAGCTCAAGCCGGATGTGGTCTTGATGGACATCAAGATGCCGAACGTCGATGGCATCGAGGCAACCCGTCAGATCCTAGAAGGCGTTCCGGGGGTCAAGGTTCTTATCCTCACGACATTCGAAACCGACAGCCAGGTCATCCAGGCTCTCAAGGCCGGCGCAAGCGGATACGTGCTGAAGGACTCGTCCGCGGCGGCAATCGTCAGCAGCATCGTCGCCGTGATGTCCGGCGAACGTGTCATGGCGAGCGCGGTGGCCAATCGCGTGCTCGAGATGCTGACCGGGACGACGACGCCCAAGGAGTTCTACGACGGCCTCACCAACCGGGAGATCGAGATCCTCAAGCTTCTGGCCAGTGGAATGGCGAACAAGCAAATCGCCTACCGGCTCAAGATCAGCGAGAAGACCGTACGCAATCACGTGAGCAACACGTACGAGAAGCTCGGGATCTACGACCGGTCGCAGGCCGTCCTCTACGCGGTCAGGAAGGGTCTGGTCGAGGTCTAGCAGGAACGCGTCGCGGAAGAGGGCGTCACCTGGGGCCGATCAGGCCTCGGATGAGCACCGCGCTGCACAAGACGGCCTGGGCGATCAGATAGACCCAGGCCACCAGACCGAAAACCGTGGCGAAAAAACGGGGTATGGCTCCTAGGTAGCCGGTGACGTCCGCGTAGAGAGGAAAGACATAAGTGAGCCCAACAATGGCCGCCGCGGCTAGGCCTGAGCCCGGTATGACCACGGGCCACGCGATCCTATGGCTCGGCGCGAACTGGTAAACCAGGCTGAGAAAGGACGCGAGTCCGAGCCATATCGTCACTGGCGCCAGCCACCCGGGCAGGGACCACAAACTGATGACAAGGTTGATTCCAAGCGCTGTATAGGCCAGACCAAAGAACGCCACTGGCACCCACAACCCACGTGCGCGCTGAGAGAGAACGGACCGATCCGGCATCCCATAGATACGGTTGAGCGCAAAGCCGATCGTGGAGAAGGCGCCGGTGCTGAACCACACAAGGCCCACGACCGAGAGCATGGCGATGGTGCCGGCGTGCTGCGTCGAATCGACCAAGGCCTGGCGGATCGAACCCTGCGCGACGGTCGGAAATAGGCTGACCAGCAGCCGCTGAACCACTGGCGACCCCTGATGCCCGCCCCGGGTATCGGCCAGAAAACCGAACACCGTGAGCAAGCCGACCGACAGCGGAACCAGCGCGACAAAGAGGCTGAAGGCCAGCATGCCGGCCAACTGGGAGGCGCCGCTGTCGAGGTAGTTGGCCGGAGCCCGCGCCACCGAGGATTTGACAAGCCCGAGCCACCTGACCAGCGAGTTCATAGCGCCTGACTCAATCTTGTGACTCGCGCGCCGGCCCGCGGCGGGCGCATGCGTTTTTCCCCGGACTTACCTAAAGTGGTATTGACCACTTACCCAATCTGTGTTTTACTGCCGCGCATGGATGCGCCAGGAGGGCTATACCACTTGTCCCGCCCTTCGCACCTCAGCCGGCAGTGCGATGGGTAAGCAGGAAGAAACGCGCGACCGCGTGCTCGACCTGATCGAGGGCATCGATGTGGGCCATGCGATCCCTTCGGAACGCCAGCTCGCGACCGATTTCGCCGTCTCCCGCCTCACCGTACGTGCCGCCCTCGACGAGCTCGTACGTGATGGCTACCTCGACCGGCGTCACGGCAGCGGTACATACGTCACCGAGCCGAAGATCGCCCAGCCGTTGACTCTCACCTCGTTCAGCGACGACATGCGGCGCCGCGGCATGGTGCCTGGCAGCCGCACGCTGGAGCTCACCAGCACGTTGGCGGGAGCGCGTCTTGCCCACCGGTTGGGTGTTTCACCTGAAGCGCGTCTGATCCGGGTCAAGCGACTCCGCCTCGCCGATTCCAAGCCGATGGCGATGGAGGTGCTTCACGTCCCGGAGTCCTTGGTCCGTGGCCTGACGCGAGCCGACTTCGACAACCACTCTTTCTACGAGCTCCTGCGAGAGCGCTACGGAATAACCATCGCCTCAGGCACGCAGTCGATCGAACCCACC
>VBKD01000136.1 GCA_005888075.1 Chloroflexota bacterium | reverse complement strand
CTGGAGGCCTACCGGAAGAGCGGAGGGTTTGACGCAGAGCCGGCATATCTCGAAGAGCCATTCGACTTGGCGGTCGACGGCTGGTCGCTGCGGGGCGTGATCGACCGCATCGACCGGACAGATGCCGGCTGGAGGATCATCGACTACAAGTCCGGACGGCCCGTGACGCGCCGGCGTCGCGACCTGCAGGTCGCCCTGTATGCGCTGGGCGCGACCTCCGCGCTGGGTCTCGAGCAGGTCGAGCTCGAAGTCGTCTACCTGGCTTCAGGCGACACGGTTCGGATCGAAAAAGTGGGCGCGCTCGTGACCGATGCCCGGCGCGAAGGCCTGGACGCCGCCGAAGGGATCAAGGCGGGGCGGTTCGAGTCGCGACCGGACAGGCGGCGCTGCCGGCTGTGTCCTTATCGATTGGCCTGCGAGGACGCTCTGTAGCGAACGGCCAGGACCAGACACTCTCTCGCGATGTCCGAAGACGCGTACGGGTGCGCGAGGTCCTGCGCCTTGCGTGACATCTCGCGCCAGGTCGGCCCTCCTTCAGCCAGCACGCGGACCTCGTCGAAGAGGTCGGACTCTTTCGGAGCGAACGCGCCGAACCCCGACTTGACGACGAAATCGACGTTGGGTGTCTCCTGGCCGGGCAGGAAGCCGGTCAGGATGAGCGGCAGGCCGGTGGCGAGCGCCTCGGCGATCGCGCCAGGTCCGGCCTTGGTCACGGCGATATCGCAGGCGCGCATGACCTCGGGCATGTAATCGACGAAGCCGAGCACCAGCGTCGGGGTGGCGAGGGGGAGCTCGAGGAGCCTTTTTCGCAGGCGTTCGTTGCGGCCGCACACGATGATCAGCTGCCACCCGTAGGCCTCCGATGCAAGCACGCGCGCCTGACGCGCCAGATGCCCGACGCCGGCGGCGCCGCCCATGACCAGGATGGTGAAGCGCCGCTCGTCCAGCCCGAACCGGCGGCGCAGAGCTTGCTTCTCTCCGGGTGCTGGAGGACGGAATCGCAGGTCGACCGGCAGCCCAAGCAGCTTCACGCGGTCGGGAGGGACCCGGCGGCGCAGCGCAACCTTCCGCGCGAGATCGGTTGGTGCGATCACAAGGTCGGCCTGGCTGAAGGTCCATCCCCGATGGAAGTCGCCGAGGTCGGTGATGACCGTCATCAGGCCACGGGGTCGCCCGCTCTTGATGATCGCCTGGTGGCTGACGTGATTGAGCAGGGGATGGACGCAGAGCACGACATCGGGATCGTGCTGCTTCAAAAGGTGCTGCACGACCTTGCGCACGCCGGGACCGAACACGGCGCGGATGGCCGCGAAGGTCGCTTTGGTGTTGCTCGTGTGGTAAATCGCGCCCCAAGCTGCGGGGGAGCGCCTGATTACCGGCGAGTAGAGCGAGGCGAGGCGCCGGACGATGGTGGGGCCCTGGCCAATCAGCGGATCGGCCACCGTGACGGCGCAGGTCGGGTCGAGGAGCTTGAGTGCGTCGGTCAGCGCGCGGGCCGCGGCTCGATGGCCGCCGCCGGTGTCGCTGAAGAGAATGAGGACGCGAAGCGCATCACCGGCTGGGGTCAGATAGGGAAGCGGCGCCTGCGAGGGACCGGCCGCCGCCGGTTCGCTTACTTGTTCCGCGCCGCGGCGCGGCGCGCGATCCACCGCATGTTGTACTGCGCCAGCAGATACGTGATGACTGACATCGCGCCGATGCCGATGAGAACCCAGATGATGGTCAGCTTGGCGAGCTCGCCTGCAGGCAGCGGGGCTCCACCCGGAATCTGGTTCTGCTGGATGATGAAGGCCGCCAGGTCTCGGATGTTCTGGTCGGTCAGCGCCGAGTCGCCGCCCTTGGCCGGCATCGGCGTCGTGTACCCGTCGCCCGCCTGGGGCGTGCGACCGTTGGTGATGGTCTGGATGAGGTAGGTCTGGTCAAGCGGGTTCGGCACACTCGAGAACTTCACGATCGGATTGAGCGCCGGCCCGATCCCGCCCGTCAACGCGGCCCCGTGGCAGGTCGCGCAGCCGGCTTGAGAGAAGAGCGTCCCCCCGGCGGTGGGGTCGCCCGGCAGCGCACCGCGAGCTCCCGACGCGCCTCCTGAGGCGGAGGGACTTGGCGAGGTCTCGGCCAGCGTGGAGATGGCGGTAAGGATCACGAGGACAGGGACCGCGATTCCGATCAGCGCAGATCGCTTGACGCCTCTCAGGAGAGTCATAGACGAGGCTTATTCTCGCGCTTTTGGCCCGGGCCCCGTGCGCGGACGAGGTGTCCGCCAGATACGGGAATAGCCGGAGACCTAGTAGGTTTTAAAGGTACATGGCGTCTTGTTCGCCGGTCTCAGCTTCCGGCTTCTGCTGCGTTTCCAGACGCTGGCTCGACTCGAGATCGGCGCATCGTGGCTGAGAACAATCGTATGAACATCGATCGCGGCGCGCAGCGGCGCATCGCGGTCGTCTCTATGCATGCCTCACCGACTGCCTCGCTGGGCAAGAACGCCAACGGGGGCTTGTCTCCCGACGATCCGGAAATCGAGTCGCTGGCCCCGCTTTCGCGAGTCATCTACCTGCCGGCAGGCAACGGTGTCGACAAGTACTCGCTGTACGAACAGGTGCCTGGCTTTGCCGCCCGCATCCGCGAATTCGCGGCCGCGGAAGGGGTCACGTACGACCTTCTTTACTCGCACTACTGGCTTTCGGGTGAGGTGGCGTGCCTCCTGCGACCTGAGCTGGCGCCCGGGTGGGCGCACATCGCGCACACCCTGGGCATCGTCAAGAATCGGACTCTTGCGATCGGCGCGCTCCCCGAACCCCGGCTGCGCATCCACGTCGAAGGCGAGATCGCCCAGCAGGCGGACGCGGTCATCGCGTCCACCGCGGATGAGGCGAGCGAGCTGGTGGAGCAGTATCACGCCGATCCTTCGCGGGTCTACGTCGTCGCGCCGGGCGTGGATCTGGCGACGTTCCAGCCGATCGATCAGGCCGTCGCGCGCAGGCAGATCGGGTACGGACAGGGGCGGCTCTTGCTGTTCGCGGGCCGCCTCGAACGCCTCAAAGGCGTGGAGGTCGCGATCCGGGCGCTGGGTTTGCTGCGGGATCGCCAGCACGACGACGTCCGGCTTCTGATCCTCGGCGAAGACGCCCGCAACGGCGTACCGGATGGTGAAGAGAGCGAGACGGAGCGGCTGAAGGCCATCGCAACGGAGGCCGGCGTGCGCGACAAGGTCGACTTCCTTGGTTCGGTCGTCCACCACGAGCTGCCGTACTTCTACAGCGCGGCGGATGTGTTCGTGATGCCTTCCTACAGCGAGTCGTTCGGGCTGGTGGCGCTGGAGGCACAGGCGTGCGGACTCCCGGTAGTCGGTTCGGGCGCGACGGGTTTGCGCGCGGTGGTGCGCGACGGGGTCAGCGGATACTTGATCGACGGCCACGATCCGGCTGCGTACGCTGAGCGGATCGGCAGGTTGCTCGAGTCGCCTGACCTGGCCCACCAGATGGGTCGCAGCGGGCGACTATTAGCTCAGCGATTCTCCTGGGATCGCACCGCGGACAGGCTGCAAGGACTTTTCGAGCAGGTGATCTCGCACACTCAGGTGCGGGTCCACGCCAGAGCGCGACAAGAGTAGGGGAACGAGCCCGCGTCGTATGACGTGAGGGCCATAGGCCGCGTGCCGTCAGCATTCATCAGCCAGACCTGCTCCTCATTCAAAAACGCGATCTGGTGACCGTCGGGCGATGGGACCGGCGAATAGACGTCGGTCGTCGCGTCGCCGGGCAGCCCCGAAGCGGGATTGATAGTCGCAGGCGGGGCAACGATGTTGACCACAAAAGCCTTGTGCAATCCGTTGCCCGAGAGGGCCGCGGCGAAAACCACGTGGGTCGAGTCGGGGAACCACGCGGGTGCCCCGAGAGCGCCGGTGGCAACAGTCGTAGTGGCGGCGGTCCCCGTGAGGTTGCGAATGCGAAGGCTCGTCGTCACCTCGGTGTCGGCGCGCAGGTACGCGATGCGGTTTCCCGCCGGGGCCCACGTCACACCGCTGACAGGCGCAGTGTCGGTCGCAAGCTGATAACTGGCTCTCAGCCCAACGTCGTACCCCCAGATCTCAGCGCGGTTGGACCGGCCGTGGACGTACGCGACCCGCAAACCATTAGGCGAGACCTTGGCCTCGGCAACATCTGAAGCGATGGATTCATTGCGGCCATCAACGGTTTGGCGGCGCAGCGTACGCGAGCTGTCGATGTAGACCAATCCCATGCCGGGAGCCAGCGCCGCGGCCCAGGTCGCCTGGAAGGTCAGCGGCGCGGGGTTGAGGCCTGGAGTGAGCGTGGCCCAGGAGCTGTCGGCCTGCTGCACCAGCAGCGAGTCACCGGCAGGAGACCAGCTGAATCCGTTCACGCTGCCGTTGTCGAAGAGCTGCCGCGGAAAACCGGATTCGTTGACGAGCCAGAGGCCCGCCGGGGACCCGGCGGCGGAGGTGGTGAAAGTAATCCAGCCGTGCAGCGGCCTGACCGGGCCGGTTGTGAAAGTGACGGCGCGCCCGCGATCGAGTGCGTTGCCATCGACGTCGATCG
>VBKD01000135.1 GCA_005888075.1 Chloroflexota bacterium | reverse complement strand
GCCTGCATGAACGGCTCGAGGTAGGCGACCGCGCGCTTCATCACGCGGGCGCTCTTCACGACCTGAGGCAGGAACATCTTGCCGGCGCCGAACAGATCGCCTACGACCTTCATGCCGTCCATCAGCGGGCCTTCGATGACGAGGAGTGGCCTCCCGTATTTCTGCCGTGCCTCTTCCGCGTCCTTCTCTATGTACTCGACCTCGCCGTGCAAGACCGCGTACGCGAGCCGCTCCTCGATCGGTCCCTCGCGCCACTTCAAGTCGACCTCTCGCTTCGAGCCACCGCCGGAAACCGACTTGGCGAAGTCCACCAATCGCTCGGTCGCGTCCGGCCTGCGGTCGAAGATGACGTCCTCGACCAGCTCGAGCAGGTCCTTCGGGATGTCCTCGTAAACGACCAGCTGCCCCGCGTTGACGATGCCCATGTCGAGCCCGGCGCGAATCGCGTGATAGAGGAACGCCGAGTGGATCGCCTCACGCACGCGGTCGTTGCCGCGGAACGAGAACGACAGGTTCGAGATCCCGCCCGAGATGTGCACGCCGGGGCACGCCTCTTTGATCAGCTTTGTAGCTTCGATGAAGTTCTTGGCGTAGCTCGCGTGCTCTTCCATGCCCGTCGCGATGGCGAGCACGTTGGGGTCGATGATGATGTCCTCGGGTGGAAAGTCCGCCTGCTCCGTCAGCAGCTTGTACGCGCGGCGCGAGATGCTGACCTTGCGCTCGACGGTATCGGCCTGCCCCTTCTCGTCGAAGGCCATCACGACCACGGCCGCGCCGTACTCGCGCACCTTGCGGGCCTTCTCGAGGAAGGCGTCCTCGCCCTCCTTCAGGCTGATCGAGTTGCAGACCCCTTTGCCTTGAAGGCACTTCAGGCCTGCTTCGAGCACCGACCATTTCGAGCTGTCGACCATGACCGGTACTCGGGCCACCTCGGGCTCGGTTGCAATGAAGTTCAAGAAACGGACCATCGCCTCCTCGGAGTCGAGGAGGTCGGCGTCCATGTTCACGTCGAGAAGGTTGGCGCCGCCGCGAACCTGTTCCAGCGCCACATGCACCGCGCCGGAGAAGTCGCCCGCCTCGATCATCCGGCGGAAGCGGCTCGAGCCTGTGACGTTGGTCCGCTCGCCGATCATCACAAAGCCGGAGTCAGGGCCGATGTCAAAGGGCTCGAGGCCGCTGAAGCTCGCCCGCGGCGACGGCTTGGGGACCTCGCGGGGAGGCAGGTCGACGATCGCCTTGCGGATCTGGCGGATGTGGTCGGGCCCTGTGCCGCAGCATCCGCCTGCCGCGTTGAGGTAACCAGACTCGGCGAACTCCTTCAGCAGGCGGCTCGTGGTGGGCGGCTCTTCGTCATAGCCACCGAACGAGTTGGGCAGCCCGGCATTCGGGTAGCACGTGACGTAGACGGGCGCGACGCGTGACATGGCCGCGATGTACGGCCTCATCTGCGCCGCCCCCAAGGAGCAGTTGATTCCGGCCGCGAACGGCTGCGCGTGCTCGATGGAAGTCCAGAACGCCTCGACGGTCTGGCCGGACAGATTGCGACCGGACAGGTCGACGATGGTCACCGAGATGAACAGCGGGACATCCGGCGCGACCTCTTTGACCGCGGCGATCGCGGCTTTTCCGTTGAGGGTGTCGAAGATCGTCTCGATGAGAAGGATGTCGACGCCGCCTTCGACCAGCCCGCGGGCGGCTTCGGCGTAACCCTCGCGAAGCTCGTCGAAGGTGACATCGCGGTATGAGGGGTCGTCGACCTTGGGCGAGAGCGAAAGGGTGACGTTGGTCGGCCCCAGCGAACCCGCGACGAAACGGTTGCCGTAAGCATCGGCGGCCTTGCGCGCGAGGCGCGCACCGGCGAGGTTCATCTCGTAGACGTAGTCCTCGAGACCGAAGTCCGCCTGTGAGACGCGGGTCGCGGTGAATGTGTTGGTCGTGATGATGTCCGCGCCGGCTTCGAGGTACTCGTTGTGCACCTGGCTGACCAGGTCGGGTTGGGTGAGGCACAAGACATCCGCGTCGTTGCGGAGCGGCTTAGGATGATTGCGAAAACGTTCGCCGCGATAGTCCTCGTCACTGAGGCCTTTGCGCTGGAGCAGGACGCCTATCGAGCCGTCGAGAATCGCGATCCGCTGCTGGAACAGTTGATCGAGGCGCTCCCGGACCGAGGTCGTGACAGCCATGGGTAATCGATAGCCTACGTGACAGTAAGCTGCCCCCAAATGCGGCGCCAAACCACGCTTGCCGCCCTTGGGGTTGCGGCTTTCACTCTAGCGCTCCGCATTCCGACCCTGTCAGAACCTCGCTGGTACTACGACGAAGCCGTCTTCACGACCATCGCCTGGGCGACTTCCAAGGGCATGACGCTGTACGTCGGGGTGTTCGACCTGCAGCCGCCGGGCATCTTCTGGCTGTACCGCCTGCTTCTCGCGCTCGGAGGACTGGAGCACCACTTTGTCGTCCAGCTTGGCGTCTCAGTCTTCGTCCTGGCGACCGCCCTGCTTACCTTCGCGATCGCGCGGCGCGTGGTCGAGCTGTGGCCGGCGACGCTGGCCGGACTGCTGACCGGGTTTGCGCTGTCGCTTCCGCTGCTGGACGGCGACCTGTTGAACGTGGAGCTAGGCGCCTCGCCATTTTTTCTCGCGGCATTGCTGCTTGCGTTCAGCCGGCGGTGGCCGGCCGTGTTTGCATCAGGTTTGCTACTCGGGGTCGCTCTGGCTTTCAGGCCGTCGTTCGTCGTCGACTGCGTCGCCGTTCTCGTGCCCTTGCTGTCGACCGGCCGGAGGGAGCTTCGCGTGGTTATGCTTGGGTTGGGAGTGCTGGTCACCCTGGCCATCGCGCTGTGGGGACTCTGGCTCGAAGGCTCGCTCGCCGCGTACTTCAACGTAGTCGCCCCAACCGATCGGCTGTATCTGGTCAACGGCAACCGCGGGACCTTGTTCCCGGTCGTGGTGCGGCTCGCGATTTTCGGCGCAGTCGCGGCCGTGGGGTTGATCCGGGCGAAAACGACTGGTGGCCGCCTGATGGCGCTCTGGCTGCCCGCCAGCATCGCGGGCGCAACGCTCACGCCCAAGGGGTACGTCCATTTCGTCCACGAGACGATCCCGCCGCTTGCCTTAGGCCTCGCGATGCTGGTGGGCCGCTACCGGCTTCGATGGCTCACCGCGCCTGGTGCCGCCATCGCCCTGGTCCTGTGCGCCTACGCGGTCGTGGTCGTGCCCCCGATGCAGGTTGCGGTGATGACACACCGCGTTCCGCTCGAGCTGTGGGACAGCATCGGTTCCGACCCGAACTACTACGTGAACTGGTTCGCGTACGCGAGTGGGGCCAAGAGCTATGACGAATACGCGGCGTGGTTTTGGGATGTCGCGCCTCGCGAACGCGAGCTCACGCGATTGCGGGGCCTGGCACCGGCTAGCGGACGCCTGCAGGTGATCGGTCCGCAGCCGTGGCTCTACATCGAGAGCGGCTTGCTGCCGGCCACGCCCTACCTCAACACAACCGACCTGTGGGTGCCCACGGCCAAGGAGGAGACGCGTTCGCGGCTGCGTGGTGGCTGCGCAGACGTCGTGGTGGCTCCGACGCAGCTCATCAAGTGGCAGGACGACCTGAGGTTTGCCGGCTATGTGCCGGTGGGCGGGACGCCATGGCCGACGTTCGTCGCGGCCACGCACCGCTCCTGCGACTAGGCGTCTCGGAAGGCACCTTGACAAGCACCATAGAGCGATGCATACTCGCCATGCATACTGAGTATGGATAGTGTCGCTTAAATACGGCGTGCTGGGGCTTCTGGCCGAGGAGCCGCTGCATGGCTATGAGGTGAAGAACCGTTTTGAGGCACTTCTGGGCGGGACGTGGGAAGTCAATATCGGCCAGGTCTACACGACCCTTCAGCGCCTCGAGCGAGACGGTCTTGTCCGGCCGATCGGCCGGCGTGGGGATCGAGGCAAGCTCCTCTATGAGCTCTCGGAGCCGGGCCGCAAAGCCCTGGATGTCTGGCTTGCCCAGCCAGATCGAGGCCCGCAGCGCCTGCACGAGGAGATCTACGTGAAGCTCCTCCTGGCCGCGCGCCTCGCCAATGGCGATCTTGGGCC
>VBKD01000134.1 GCA_005888075.1 Chloroflexota bacterium | reverse complement strand
CCTTCGCTGAAGATGAACTCGACGGTGCCGGCATTGACATAGCCCGCCGCTTTCGCGACGCGGATTGCCGCATCCCCCATCGCCGCGCGGATCTCCGGCGAGACCGCCGGAGATGGCGTCTCCTCCATGATCTTTTGATGGCGGCGCTGGATGGAGCACTCACGCTCGCCGAGATGCACCGCGTTGCCGTGCGTGTCGCAGATGATCTGGATCTCGATGTGGCGCGGCCTTCGGACGTAGCGCTCTATGTAAACCGTCGGATCACCAAACGCCGACCGCGCCGCCTGGGAGCTGCTTTCTAGCGCGGCGACGAGCTGTTCCTCTGACTCGACGACCTTCATTCCGATGCCGCCACCACCGCCGGACGGTTTGAGCATCACGGGGAAGCCGATCTTTCGAGCCGCGTCCAACGCGGTCGCCGGATCGACGGCCCCGCTGCCCGGCGTCACGGGAACGCCGTGGTCGATCGCCAGCTGACGTGCCGCAAGCTTCGAGCCGAGGGCACGCATCGCCGACGCGGGCGGTCCGATGAACCGGATGCCTGCCGCGTCGCACGCCTCGGGAAACGGAGCCTTCTCCGACAGGAATCCATAGCCGGGATGAATCGCTTCGGCGCCGCAGTCATGGGCGACCTTGACGATTCGGTCGAGCTGGAGATACGACTCAGACGGGGCAGCCCCGCCGATGTGATGCGCTTCGTCCGCGTAGCGGACATGGATGGCGTTGCGGTCCGCATCGGAGTACACGGCGGCTGTGGCGATACCGAGCTCGCGACACGCCCGCATGATGCGGATCGCGATCTCGCCGCGATTGGCCACCAGGATCTTGTTGAAGAGCTTGCTCTTCATCCCACCGCCAGCAGCGGTTGGTTCGGGCTGACCACCTCGCCTTCCTTGACGTAGACCGAGCTGACCCGGCCCGCGACCGTCGTGACGATGTCGTTCTGCATCTTCATCGCCTCCAGCACGGCGACCACATCACCGAGCTTGACCTCATCGCCAGGCTTGACCGGGATCTTGACGATGAGCCCCTGCATTGGCGCGATGACGGTGCCCTCGCCGGTTTTGGGCGGGGCCGGTGCGGCTTTATTGGTCGTCGAGGCGGACGGAGAGGCGGGCGCGACCGAAAACCCCGCTCCGCTGACCTTGACCTTGAAGACCTCACCGTCGACCTCGACGTCGAACTCGGCCGCCTGCGCGGTCGGGGCCAGGGGCGGGTCAGCGCCGGAGACAGCCTCGGGACCCGGATTGGACGGAGCCGGTTCGCCGGTCCCAACCTTTGCAGGCTCCGGCGCGGACGTGACCGGAGCGGGTTTGGGCGCCGCCTTGGGCTCGGGACCGCGCGCGTATCCCGGCGCCAAGTTGGGAAACATCAGGTGGACCAGCACGATGTCGTCGCTGGGGTCGAAGCCCAGCTTCCTGACCTGCTGGCGCGCCACGGCGACCTGCGGCTCGAGAAGGTCGGCCGGACGGATGGTGATGGGTTCCTCGCGACCGAGGACCAGGCGCCGCAGCTCCGGGTCGGCTGGGACCGGCGGCCTGCCGTAGAGACCCTGGAGGTAATCCTTCAGCTCCTGCGTCACGGTCGCGTAGCGGTCGCCGCCGATCACGTTGAACACCGCCTGCGTCGCGATCATCTGCCTGATCGGCGCCACGAGCGGCGGGTAACCGAGCTCCTTGCGCACGCGGTTGGCCTCCTCCATCGCTTCCGCTATGCGGTCGCCGGCGTTGTGAGCGCCGAGCTGGAGATAGATGTCTTCGACCATGAAGCCGGGCATCTGGTAGCGAAGGATGCTCGCGTCGACACGATCCGCGAAAGGGCTCAGGTGCTCGAGGTGCCGTCGCTTCAGCTCCTCGACGTCGTGTTGGACCTCCCACATCTTGTCCAGCTCGAGGCCGGTGTCGTACTCGCCACCAGCGAGCGCCGCAACCACGCTTTCCGCCGCCGGCTGCGACGCGCCCCACGCCAGAGGCGAGATGGCCACATCAAGGGTCTCGGCGCCTGCTTCGACGGCAGCCATGTATGCCATCGGCGCCATGCCGGTGGAGCAATGGGAATGCACGTCGATCGGCACCTTCACGACCTGCTTGAGCGCGGTCACGAGCTCCCACGTTGCCTGCGGGCTCAGCAGGCCCGAGGTGTCCTTGATGACGATCTCGTGGCAGCCCATGTTGACCAGGCCCTTGGCGAGCGAACACCACAGCTCGAGGTTGTGCGCCGGGGAGATTGCATAGCTGAGCGCGCCCTGCACCTTCTTCTTTGCCTTGAGCGCCGCTGCGATGGAGGCTTCCATGTTGCGAAGGTCGTTCAGCGGGTCGAACACCCTGAAGACGTCGACACCGCATTTCGCGGCGTGCTTGATGAACAGCTCGACGACGTCGTCCGCGAAGTTTCGCTTGGCCACGAGGTTCTGGCCGCGGATCAAAGCCTGGATCGGCGTGTTGGGCGTTGCCTTGCTCAGCTTGCGAAGGTATTCCCATGGATCTTCATGCAAGCGCAGCTGGGTTTCGAACGTTGCGCCGCCAAAAGCCTCCATGGCGGTGAAGCCGATGGAGTCCATCTTGGCGGCGATGGGGATGATTTCTTCGGTTCGAAGACGGCCGCCGAGCAGCGACTGCTGCGCATCGCGGAACGTAGTGTCGGTCAGGCGGACACGGGCTCGTTTCCTGGCCACTACGCGGAGGCCAAAGCGGAACGCTTTTCACCGTGGGTTCGTTCGACCGCAGGATCGGTGACGCCGATGATGCGCGCGGCGAGCCAGGCGGCGTTCTTTGCGCCCGCCTCGCCGATGGCCACCGTCGCGACGGGAATCCCGGCCGGCATCTGCACGATCGAGTAAAGCGAATCCACGCCACCAAGATGCTGGGTGGGGACCGGCACCCCGATCACGGGCAGGTCGGTCCATGCAGCCACGACCCCCGGGAGATGCGCGGCGCCGCCGGCGGCTGCGATGACGACTTTCAGACCACGCTCGCGCGCAGTCGTCGCCCACTCCATGACACCGCGTGGGTTGCGGTGCGCGGAGCACACCTTGACCTCGTGCGTCAAACCCAGCTCGTCCAGCACTTTGACGCAGGACTCCATAAGAGGTAGATCTGACTTGGAGCCAAGGATGATGCCGACAACTGGCTGCACTAAACCGCCTCCTGAGCGATATCTGACCGGTAGAAGGCCCCCTGGAATCGTACCTGCCGGGCACCGGCCAACGCGGTCTCGCGAGCCTGCGCGACAGTGTCCCCAAGCGCGACCGAGGTTACGACGCGGCCCGCGTCCGTGACCAGGCCTGCTCCAGGGGCGAAACGCGTCCCTCCGTGGAAGATAAGCACGCCGCGCGGCATCTCGGCCAGCCCGTTGATCTTGAAGCCGGTCTTCACGGCGGTGTCATCCGGGTAGTTCGCCGATGCAACCACGACGCCCACGCACGCCTGCTTGCTCCACCTGAGCTCTGGGAGATCGGCCAGGTGGCCTTTGGCTGACGAGAGGGCCAGGGTCACGAAATCCCCTTCCAGCCGCGGCAGGACCACCTGGGCCTCGGGATCGCCGAACCGGGCGTTGAACTCGAGCGCCTTGAGGCCTGCCGGAGTCAGCATCAAGCCCGCGTACAGCACACCCCGGAACTCATTGCCTGAGCCGGCCAGCTCGCGTACGGCCGGCCGCAGCACGCGATCCACCACCTCCCGCAGCAGCGCGTCATCGACTCCCTTCGGTGGTGAGTACGCACCCATGCCACCGGTGTTGGGACCGGTGTCGCCGTCGTGCGCGCGCTTGTAATCGCGCGCCGGCGCCAGCGCGATGACATCAGTGCCGTCGGTGACTCCAAGCACCGAGAGCTCTGGTCCTTCGAGCTTTTCCTCCAGGACGACGGTGGCGCCGCTGCGGCCAAAACGCTGATCGACCAGCATCGCGTCGATCGCGGCGTTGGATTCTTCGATCGACGAGCAGACGATCACTCCCTTGCCGCGGGCCAGCCCGTCTGCTTTGACCGCGACTCGGCCCTCGCGCTCCCTGGCCCACGCCTTGGCGGGCGCCGGCTGCGTGAACACCTCGAAATCCGCGGTCGGGATCTCCGCGCGACGCATCAACGACTTGGCGAAGGCTTTGCTCGATTCGATCCGCCCCGCCCCCCGATCGGGCCCGAAAACGTTGAAACCCGCGTGTCGGAG
>VBKD01000075.1 GCA_005888075.1 Chloroflexota bacterium | reverse complement strand
GCCGAACGCGAAGAGCACGACGCTTGTCACTGTCAGGACCGCGATCGTGATCAGTTGGATCATTCGTCGAACAGCGCGTAAGGCCGCATCGTCGCGCGTACGTATGCCACGCGCGCCAACGCGTCTGGTTTGTGACGTCGTGTCCACTGCATGTAACGCCAGGCTGTCGCGCCGAGCGTGCGCGCTGCTCCATCGGCCACTTTCGGGAACGCGGCTCGTGGCAAGCGCCACGCCGGTGAGCGGATGAGAAGAGGCGCCGCCTTGCCGGCGAGCTGGGGGAATTGTTCGAGCAATCCGGGGTTGGATTCGATCACCTGGTGGATGGTTTCGACGCCGAACACCGGCTCGGATATGAGCAGCTCGAAGGCCATGTCTTCGTCTTGACGCTGCAGTGCAATGCACTGCGAGCGTTCAAGGATGAGGTTGGCCGTCATCAATCGCGGGGCAAGCGGGCGACGCGTCAGATCGTCCACGGGCTTGGCACGGTGTCGGAGCGCGTGCACCAGCCCAAGGAAGTTCACCACGACGTAGGCGAGGTGCCGGTAACCGTCGTCGACGATCAGGTTGAGGTCGACATCATCGGACTGGCGGAAGCCGCCGCTGGCGAGTGAGCCGGCGATCGAGACGCTGCGGATGAATGGCGCGACCCCGACGAGGATCCGCACAAAAGCCCTTGTCATTTGCATGTAGGCGGACGCTTCCGCGTGGTGCGCCCGGGCCCTTCCGCGTATATCCGTGATACGGCTGAGCGAGGATGTGTCGACGACCAGCTCATCAGAGATGACGAGGTCGCGGCACGCGGCGACCGCCCAACGGACCTCCGACTCGGAGAGGGGGCCTCCGAGGCAGATCTCAGCCAGCCGAGCTGGACCTACGGCGTACCCGCGCCGCCGCAAAAGGAGGACGGTTTGCCTCACACGGTCTGAAATCGGTCCGGACGAGGTGAGGGCCCTTCCGACCGCCATAAATTTGGATACGGCTTCTGGTTACGTCGCGAGCCCGGTTGCGCCATCATCGATGCAGCGCAGCAGCGATTCACGCGGAGGAGGGCAGATGACCGCCGACGGACACTTTCAAGTTCCACAGCCGACCAACGAGCCGGTGCGCACCTACGTGCCGGGTGATTCCCATCGCAAGAGTCTCAAATCGAGGCTCGCGGACCTCACCGACGCGCGAACCGAGGTGCCGATGCAGATCGGCGGCGAGCACCGCTGGGGCGCTTCGCGGGGCGATCTGCGCTCACCCCACCGTCACGAGCTGACGATTGCCGAGTACGCCGTCGGCGGCGCCAAAGACATCGAGGACGCGATCAACGCTGCTCTGGCGGCCCGGAAGATGTGGGCGGCCACCTCCTACCACGAGCGCGCGGCGGTGCTGCTTCGCGCGGCCGCCCTCCTCGCGGGTCCGTGGCGCGACACCGTCAATGCCGCAACCATGCTGGGGCAGTCGAAAACGGTGCACCAGGCCGAGATCGACGCGGCGTGCGAGACCATCGACTTCTGGCGCTACAACGCCTACTTCGGGGATCAGCTCCTCAGCCAGCAGCCCTACAACGACGGGACTGCGTGGAATCGCCTCGAGTACCGGCCGCTGGAAGGTTTCATCTTCGCGGTCAGCCCGTTCAACTTCACATCGATCGCCGGCAACCTGCCGACCGCTCCGATGTTGATGGGCAACACCGTGGTTTTCAAGCCGGCCACGCAGACCTTGCTGGTCAGCCACTTTCTGATGGAGCTCCTGCTCGCGGCAGGGATGCCCCCCGGGGTGATCAACATGGTCAGCGGCAACGCATCCGAGATTTCCGACATGGTCCTGAGTCATCGTGACCTCGCCGGCATCCACTTCACGGGCTCGACCGAGGTGTTCCAGGGCATGTGGCGGGAGGTTGGCCAGAACGTAAATCGCTACCGCACGTACCCGCGGCTCATTGGTGAGACGGGCGGCAAGGACTTCGTGATGGCACACGCGTCGGCGGATGCCGACGCGCTCCGTACCGCGCTCATTCGTGGCGCGTTCGAATACCAGGGGCAGAAGTGCTCGGCGGCTTCCCGCGCATACATCCCGCAATCGATGTGGAACGCCATAAAGCCGGACCTGGTCGACCTGGTGGAAGGGATTCCCCAGGGCGACGTCTCTGATTTCAGCAACTTCATGGGCGCGGTGATTGACGGTCGCGCCTATTCGAACCACATGAAGGCAATCGAATATGCCCGCAGTGCCGGCACCGCGAAGGTGGTCGCGGGCGGCAAGGGCGACGACAAGGTCGGATGGTTCATCCGCCCGACGGTGATCGAGACGACCGACCCTGATTTCAAGCTTTTGCGTGAGGAGCTGTTCGGGCCGATCCTCACCGTCTACCCCTACGCGGACGGCAAGTTCGACGAGACCCTCGAGCTGTGCGATCGCACGAGCCCATACGGGCTCACTGGCGCGATCTTCGCCACAGATCGGCAGGCGATTCGCAGAGCATCCGAGACGCTGGTCAACGCCGCCGGCAACTTCTACATCAACGACAAGCCAACCGGAGCCGTCGTTGGTCTGCAGCCCTTCGGCGGCGCGAGAGCATCGGGCACCAATGACAAGGCCGGCTCGATCCTCAACCTGATTCGATGGGTCAGCCCGAGGGTCATCAAGGAGACGTACGCGCCTCCGACCAACCACCGTTATCCATACATGGAGAACGACGAAAAAGGCGCACTTTGAGCGCGCAATGAGCGTGCGGTACGACGTCGATGGTGCGGTCGTGACGGTCACCATCGACAGGCCTGACGTGCGCAACGCAGTCGATGTCGCGACCGCGATCGGGCTGGCCGAGTCGTTTCGTCGTTTCGAATCCGACGCCGCCCTGTCCATCGCCATCCTGACCGGAGCCGGCGAACATTTCTGCGCGGGGTTCGACTTGAAGGCGCTGGCCGGCGGGACGGGCAACCGGCTCAGCGAAGCCGGTGACGGACCGATGGGCCCCACGCGGATGGTGCTGAGCAAGCCGGTTCTGGCGGCCATCGAGGGCTACGCAGTCGCGGGTGGCATGGAGCTAGCGTTGTGGTGTGACCTGCGAGTCGCCTCGAGCACCGCGATCCTGGGCGTATTCAACAGGCGATTCGGCGTGCCCTTGATCGACCTCGGCACCGTCCGGCTGCCGCGCATGATCGGCCAGGGCCGGGCCCTTGACCTGATCCTCACGGGTAGAGAGGTCGCAGCCGGCGAGGCTCTGCGTATCGGCCTGGTCGAAAGAGTGGTCGAGCCCGGTCAGGCGCTGACGCAAGCCAGGCTGATCGCAGAAAGAATCGCGAAGTTCCCGCAGGGCGCGGTCCGAGCTGACCGCCAAAGCGTCCTGAACCAATGGTCGCTCAGTTTCGAGCAAGCCGTGAAGGCAGAGTATCGAGGCGGACTCGACGTCATATCCTCCGGTGAAGCCCGCGAGGGAGCACGCCGCTTCACGGAAGGCGCAGGCCGTCATGGCGGTTGAGGAAAGAGTGACGGTCAAAACCGTGATCGAGGCCAAGGGCCTGGTCAAGAAGTACGGCGACCTGGAGGCGGTGCGTGGCATCGACCTCGAGGTCCATTCGGGCGAGATATTCGGATTCCTAGGTCCGAACGGCGCCGGAAAGTCGACCACCATCTCGATGCTGTGCACCCTGCTCACGCCCACAGGCGGCGCCGCCAGCGTGGCCACGTTCGACGTCGTGCGTGACCCGGCCGCGGTGCGGCAGCGAATCGGGCTCGTCTTCCAGGACCCGTCGCTGGACGATCAGCTGACGGGACGCGAAAACCTCGAGTTCCATGCGTTCATCTACAGCGTGCCGGCGGCGGAGCGGCGCCGGCGCATCGAGGAGATGCTCGACCTGCTCCAGCTCAGCGACAGGGCGTCCTCGCAGGTGAGGACGTACTCCGGCGGCATGAAGCGAAGGCTCGAGATCGCGCGCGGCATGCTGCACCAGCCGCAGATCCTCTTCCTCGACGAGCCGACCCTGGGCCTTGACCCGCAGACCCGGCGAAGCATCTGGACCCACCTCAAGGAGCTGCGGAGCAAGAAAGGCGTGACGATCTTCATGACGACGCACTACATGGACGAGGCTGAGTATTGCGACCGGATCGCGATCATCGACCGCGGGCTCATCGTTGCCCTTGGCACGCCGGACGAATTGAAGGCGATGGTGGGGGGCGACGTGGTGACCATCACGTCGAGCCAGCCTGATGTTGCGGCTCGAGAGATCAAAGATCTGCTCGGAGTCACGCCGGCCCGCGACAACGGCGAGCTCCGTATGGAGGTTCCTGATGGAAAGGCTTTCGTGCCACGACTGGTGCGAGAGCTCACGGCATCTGTGGACACGGTCACCCTCCGTCGTCCAAGTCTCGATGACGTTTTTCTCAAGCTGACCGGCCGCGCCATTCGAGAAGAGGAGGCCGGCAGTCGAGACCAGATGCGCGCGATGGCGAGCCGCTGGATGGGGAGACGCCGGTGAACGCCGAAACCACTGCCGTACAGCCCGCGGCCACCTCTGTGCATGCCCCGGTCGACACCCGCATGGCGAGCCTGCGAGCCGTTTACATCATCTGGTACCGGGACATCCTTCGCTACTACCGCGATCGCTGGCGGCTGGTCGCCTCGCTCGCGCAACCGCTGCTCTTCCTGGTCGTTTTTGGCTCGGGCCTGAGCTCATCGCTCGGCGGCGGCTCCGTGTTCGGCTCGGCGCGTGGCTTCTCCTACGTCCAGTTCATGTATCCCGGGATCATCGGGATGTCGATCCTTTTCACGGCGATCTTTGGCGCCATGTCCATCGTGTGGGACAGAGAGTTCGGCTTCCTCAAAGAAGTTCTCGTGGCGCCGATCGACCGCTGGGCGGTGGCCATCGGCAAGGCCCTCGGCGGCACGACCCAGGCGATGATCCAGGGCTTGATCATCCTCGTCCTCGCGCCGTTCGTCGGGGTGAAGCTCAATGTCGTCACGGTGCTGGAGATCATCCCGCTGGCCGCCATTCTCGCTTTCGGCCTCGCATCGTTCGGTGTGGCGCTTGCCTCGATCATGAAATCGCTGCAGGGTTTCCAGGTCGTGATGAACTTCCTGATGATGCCGATGTTCTTTCTTTCAGGCGCCCTGTTTCCACTCACCAATCTTCCGGGCTGGATGACGATTCTGACCAGGCTCGACCCTGCGTCCTATGGCATCGACCCGCTGAGGCGCGTCGTCCTGTCCGACTCAGGACTGCCGCGCAGGTTGATCGACGGGCTGTCGCTGACCATCAACCACAACGTGCTCTCCATCCCGCTCGAGGCGGGCATCGTGCTCGGGTTCGGTTTCGTGATGCTCGGGATCGCGGTCATCAGCTTTCAACGACGCGACTGAAATCAGGAGGAGGGCGCCTAGCTCTCCGGCGACAACCGGCAGCGGGCCCCAGAACGGCTCGCCCTCAACCGCGATGACGAGCGCGAGGACGTAAACCCACGCCCAGCCAAGGTTTTCCGTGCGCAGGAACAACCACGCCGCCAGACCAAGCACCAAGAGGTCGTCGAGATGCAGATAGGGGCTGGCGAGCAGCCCGCCCAGCAGCGCCGGGACGAAGATCCACTCCGGTCCGCGACGGCGCATCCGGTACACGAGCAGGAGAGACCACAGCGCGATCGCGACCTGGACGCCGCGCGTCAGCGTCAGATCGCCCAGCCAGGCCGCCAGGGTCAGCTCGCGGTTGACCGGAACGCCGGCGGCAAAGGCCAGCCGTGTCTCGTACGTGGCGACGCCGGGACCTCCAAGGGCGAGCGCCGAGGCGGCGGCCAGCAAGCCGAGCGCCAGAACGCTCCCGAAAAACGCGCGGTTCTGGCGCGCCGCAAGCAGAGCCGGCGGCACGAGAAAGGCGAGCTGTGGCTTCAGGGCCAGCGGAGCCAGGGCGATGCCCGCCCACACGGGATGGCCGGCTCGCAGCAGGGCATATGACCCAGCCACGCCGAATGCCACGAGGATGGCCGGCTGGCCGAGCTGCAGCCCGTAGATGACCGGCAGCCAGCCGGTGGCGGCGGCAAGGAGGATGAGGCGCGCCAGTCCGGAGCCGGGCGCGGCCAGCTGCCAGGTGGCCACGAGGGCGGCCACCAACAGCAGGCTCCAGACCCAGTACGCGACCGGATAGGGGAGAGCGGTGAGCGGCAGCGCAGCCCAAGCCACCGGCGGCGGGCTGATGAAGCGCGCGAGCTCGGCGATGTGGATGCCCGAGCCCATCGCGGCCAGCTCGGCCTGCTGGAGGCCGAGGTCGTAGATCGCGGCCCAGCCATGAGCCAGCCCGATGCGGGCGGCGGCGTAATAGAAGGTGAAGTCGTTGTGAAATTGATCCGAGGCGAAGGCCACCGCCCACTGGTAGAGGTCGAACAGCGCGAAGAGAACGGCCGTGACAGCGCCGGCGGCCACGCCGAGGTTCCGCCATCGCCTGGAAGTGGACGTCACGCGCGGAGGTTACCTTCTTATGTGCTGATGTCCACCGGTTTCGAGCCTCGGACGATTGAGCTGCGGGATGGCACCAAGGTGCATTTACGCCCGATCGTGCCTGACGACGAGCCGCTCCTTCACGAGGCTGTCGCAGCCATGTCCGAGCGGACGGTGTACTTCAGGTTCTTCTCGCCCATCAAGCGGATGTCCGACGCCCTCGCCCACCGGCTCGCGGTGGTCGAGGCACCGACGTGGCCGAGGTGGCGGTGGCGGTGATCGACGAGTTCCAGCGGCGGGGCCTGGGCAGCACTCTTCTGGCCAGCCTCGCTCGCGTGGCGCGCGATCACGGCATAAAGTCCTTCTCCTTGATCGTGCTGCCCGAGAACCGGGAGATGCTCGGCCTGCTGCGCAAAATGGGCTGGATCCACCAGGCAAAGCTGAGCGGTGGCGTCTACGAGATATCGTTCGAGCTCCCAGACCTCGTGTGAATCGATGGATGCCCAGATTCTTGCTTTCGCCGGAATATGTCTCCTGCTCGCCGTTACGCCCGGCCCCGATATGGCCGTCGTCACGAAGAACGCGCTCGCGCACGGCCGGCGTGGCGTCCTCCTCACGACCAGCGGCATAGCGCTTGCGCTTTTGATCTGGGTCGGCGCGACCGCAGTGGGACTCGCCGCTTTGCTCCGAACCTCCAGCGATCTTCTATCTGTCCTCAAGCTCGTCGGTGCCGCGTATCTCGCCTACCTGGGCGTCCGTGCGCTGATGGATTCGCGACAAAAGTCGATCGACCTGCTGGCGACGGCTCCGCCGGTGGCGGCGGCGCATGCGGTTTTCCGCCAGGGCTTTCTGTCCTGCATCACAAACCCAAAGCTCGGTGTCTTCTTCGTCACGTTTTTGCCGCAGTTTGTCGCGCCCGGCCAGGTGGTCCTGCTGAGGCTGCTTGAGCTCGGGCTGATCTTCGCCATGATCGGTTGGGTGTGGATGAATGCATATGGGCTGCTCATCACGCGCATTCGCGATGTCATCACCGCGCCGCGCGTACGTCAGTGGATGCAGCGAGTGACAGGCGTGGTGCTGCTTGGATTCGGGGCTCGACTTGCCCTCGAGCGCGTCTAGTCGCGAAAAGTCGCTAGCCCCAGACGAACTCGGTGCACATGTAGTCGAAGTCCGCTCCTTCGGGCATACCGTTGGGCGAGTTCTTCGGATCGGCGGGATTGATGGCGAACACGGTCACCGTCACTCCGTTGTGAGTGGCGGCGATGACGGCGAAGCGCACCTTGGTCGACGTCTGAGTCGCGCCGACCAGGGTCGCGGAGTAGACGGCGCCCACCCCATCCTGGGTGCCGATATGCGCGCCTTTGAGGCTCGAGACCAGCGTCACGTTCTGCCAGCTGGATGAGGGGAGCGCGCCGACCGCCGCCTGGATCACCTGGTCGGGCTGCCCGCCTTTCTGGCCCACGACAGTGACCGAGCCAAGCTGGGTGCCAAGCGCCACGCCGTTGGCGTCCTGGCTTCGCACAGACCATTGAGAGGTGTAGTTGACCTGGAATTTGAATGCGGAGCTCCGAAAAGAGGCGTCTTCTGGCAGCGGCGTGACGAACTTCGGCCCGCAATTCACCTTGCATGTGCTCTTTGCTCCGCCGGTGGCCTGTGACACGGCAAACGCCGTCACGGTGACGGTGATGATCGCGATGATCAAGAGAAGCGCTCCGGCGATTGCCATTGGCCTGAAGTTGAAACGCCGGCCGGGCGGATAAACGGCGGCAGGCGGCGGTGCGACCGGATACCGGTACGTGGGCTGTGCCGCAACCGCCGGCAGCAGGACAGGCGTGCCGCAGCGGCCGCAAAAGGTCGCACCCGGAGCGAGCGGCGCTCCACAGCGTCCGCAGTACCAGACCTGGGGCGGGGCCTGAGGCTGCACGCCCATCACGCGTGCCCGGTCGGCTTGAGCCTGCCCTGCTTGGAAGCGGCCGCGCGCGCCGCGCCACAGGCCGGGCAGAACACCATCGTCGGCACCATGCGATGACACTCCGGACACCGCGAATCTGGACCGACCTCGTGCTCGACCCCTTCGACCAGCAAGGCCTGGTGGATGACGAGTCGAACGTAGAGGAGGAGTGCGAGTGTCGCGGCGGACATGATCACGAAATCCACGGCCAGGTCTGGCACGATGAACTCGATCACCCCAACCACCACTTGAACGCCGAAGGCGATGGCGATTGCGGCGGGGATGGTCGATTGCCATTCGCGGTGGCTGCGACGGCGGTCGTAACGATTGAGCCACAAGGCCGCTGTCACGAGCCCGGTGGTGCTGGCGTTGATCAGCGACACGAGCAGGCCGGCGCGGGCCAGCCTGACGGCCCATTCGAACGGCGATCCCGCCGCGATCAGCGGACCGGTGATCGAGGGCCAGACCAGCGTCAACGAGCTCGCGAGGCTGAAGCCCAGCGCCGAAGCGGCGCCGAAGGTCAGCCCGTCGAGCGGTTCGCGAAACCGGCTTCGGTACGTGTACAGAAAAAGCGGGCCGGCCAGCATCAGGAGCTGAGCAGCGATCGGGACGGCGATGCCCGCGAAGACAAAACCCGTGGCACGATCACCCGTGAGCGCGAGCCGCGACAGGGCGCCACCCGCAAGATTCGCGAAGACGAAGCCCAGCACAGCTCCCGCCGCCATCGTGGCGCCGACCACGAGCCAGGGCTCGTTCTCGTAAACCTCCACCTCGTATAGATAGATGAGATAGAGGACCGGGAGCACGAGCACCGCGGCGATCGCGGCGGGCGCGAACAGGTGGAGCGCCGCCAGCGCCATCACCGCCACCCCGCCTGCCAGCAGAGCGGTACGGAAGGGCCGGCCACGTCGATGCGGAAGGTGCGGAAGCAGGGTGCTGATGATCGACAGATGAGCCACCGGCTCGTTGGGCATGGCGGCGAATGCATGCCGGCGGCGGGTGCTGGCTGTCGGCAGGTGCGCGCCGCAGTGGCCGCAGAAATCGCCGGCTGGTACCAGGTGCTCGCAGTGCGGACAGGTCACCAGGGGCGGACCTTCGAGCGGACGCGCACCAGTCTCTCCGGCTCGCCGGCCCACGCTCTTCCGGCGCTCCGGTCCTCGCTTCTTCATCCGCCACTCTTGACGTACACGATCCATGCCGCGTCGAGGGCTGCCGCGTCCATGCTCCCCCACCCGGTGGCGAAATCCCAGCCTGGGAGGGCGTCATACGCGAGGTTGTTGCCACCGGAGACGTCGTGGAATGGTTTGGGCGTGAGCTTGGCCAGGTTTGCGCCCATCCAGTAGAGCGCGGGGTTCGCGTTGCCCGCCTCGTGCAGGCCGTGCTTCTTCAGGTCCTGGTTGACCAGGGCGACGGTGGCTGCCCACAGAGGCGTCGCTGCCGATGTTCCGCCCGCCTGACCATCCTTGCCCCCGAAGATGATGTGAAACCCGGTCGCCGGGTCGGCGTCCGCGGACACATCCGGCACCTGGCGGAATCCGTGGCCCGCCGCCTGCTCCACGCTCTTTTGATAGGTGGGCACCCCATAGAACTGGCTGGCGCCCCCGCCCCCGCCGCTTTCATCGAGCGGGCTTCCCCACGCGGACTCCTGGTAATAGACCCCCTGCACCGACTCGAAGACGGTGGTGCCGCCGACAGCCGTCACCGTGGGCAGCGTCGAGGGAAAGCTGCCGGCGGCGGGCTGGTCCTCGCCGCACGTGTATGCGCCGTTGTCTCCGGTGGCGACGAAGTGCGACATGCCCTGCGCAATCGCGCGGTCCTGGATGGACGCGTAGTTGTTGCGAGATCCGGGTGGCGTGTCGGGTTCGCAGGAGCCGAGGCTCTCGGAGATGATCGACCCGAGGTGGTCGGTGACGAGCTGGTCGAACGCCCTGTCGCCGTGGCCGAAGTCGGGGGCCGACAGGTAGACGACCAGCTTGGCTTGGGGAGCGACCTCATGCGCGATCTCGAGGTCCAGCACGGTCTCGCCTTGAGGCTTTTCGGGAGTGCCCCAATTGGCGGGGTCGCGCTTCACCGTCACCACCGAATCGAACGATGGAAGTCCGAACTTGGTCGCGAACTTGTTGAGGTCGTTCAGGTTGGGCAGATCGTCGATCTCCGGGAAGACGATCGTCTGGCCGGTTCCGTCCAGGCCCGCGTCCCTGAGCGCCTTGATGTTGTAGAACGCCAGCACATCCGTTGGCGCGAGACCGCCTGGGCCTACGGCGAATGAACGTGCGCGCCGGTAGTTGTCCAGCCCGCTGACGTTGCTGGTGACGGCAGCGATCGCGGGTGGAATGTGGGGCTCGTCGAGAGAGGCGTAGAACGTTGTGCCATCCGCAAGCCGGTAGTTGTCGATGGCGACACGCAGGAGTGAGGCGGCCGCGGGCGCTGGACCATCCGCTGCGATCAGGCTCGAGCCGCCGGCCCAGCTCGCCCGAAAGCCATTGCTAGCGAGGGATTTGACGGCGCTCTCGACCAGCGCGGGGTCGGGGTTGAATCGCGAGGCGTAGTCGGCGGGCGAGATGGTCTGGCCGCTCGCGATCAGCGCCGCGAGCTCCTCGGCGTTGCGCGTCTTCAGCCCGAAGCTCAAGAAGACTGTCGTCGCGGCGCCCGCCGGCCCGAGGTCGACCGAAGCTCGGATGGCCGCCGCCAGCGTCATCGGCGGCTTCTTGACGGCCGGCCGGCTGGTCACCACCCCCAGCTGGTGGGAAGGGCCAGGGAGAGCATCGCAGCCCGCAAGCAAGACAGCGAGGACCGGGACGACCGCCACCGACAGCGCGGGCCGAATTTTCACGTGCGGGTAGCTTCCCAGACCTCAGTGTCAAAAACCACGGTTGGCGACGTGTTTCATGCCGTGACCCGTGCCACCACCTCGTGGACCTCGGGCATCGCGCGGCGGATGCTTTCCTCGAGCTCAGTCTCGATCCGGTGGGCGTCCTCGAGGCTGACTTGGCCGGCAACCTCGGCCACTACGTGAGCGTGAATCCGCTGGTGGCGATCACTGAGCTCGACGTCGACGGACCGCAGCACCTCCGGGTGGGCGGAGACGATGTCACTCATGCGCGTGACCAGCTGCGCCCGGCGAGCGGTCACATCCTCGCCCGTGACCACGTGCGGCTCCATGGGCTCGAGGTGAATGTCTATCCGGCTCGCGTCGGGGAGCTCGGTCCTGAGCGCGCGCTCGAGTGCGGCGCTCGTCCGCGACGCCTTGTCCAGGGTCATATCGCCCGGCAGCTTGGCGTGCATGATGAGGTGAAGGGATCCGTCGGCCTCGCGCTCGACGGTGACGTTGTGGAGGTCGCGCACGCCACCGTTGCGTGCGGCCGCGGCGTGGATCCGCTCGACCAGATCGCCGCGCTGCTCCTGGCCTTCGACGAGGACCGAGAGGTCCAGGGAAGGCTGCACGGAGCGAGCCCGTGACTTGACGTCGTCGACCAGCCTCCCGGCCGCCTCGACCGAAAGCATGCGGCCGGTCGCGATGCGGGCGTCGCCGATGAGGCTCGGGCCGGAACGGCGGACGCGCACCGACCGCACCTCTCGCACACCGTCGACGTCTCTGATCGCCTCGCGCAGCTGGGCCTCGGTGCCCGCCGGTGCGCGATCGATCAGGATGTCACCTGAGCGCCAGGCCAGCATCGCCGCGGCCCGCGCGATGATCGCGGCCACCAGGAGGGCCGCCACCGAGTCCGCCCACTGGAGCCCGATTCGGACGAGGAAGAGGCCTGCCAGCACGCCGACGGTGGCCAGGACATCAGAGAGCCTGTTGGTCGCGTCGGCGAGCAATGCCTCGCTCGAGGCTGCACGGCCGACCCGCCTCAGAACCGCCGCGCGCCCGCTTTCGATGAGCAGCGTCGCGACCAGCAGCACGAACGCGTAGTTGGCCGGGTTGACGCCGGCGCCGCCGGTCAGCAGCCGCCGGAGGGACTCGAACGCGATACCCGCCGCGGTGACCAGGAGGAGAATGCCCTCGGCGAACGCGGCGAGGTTTTCAGTCCTGCCGTGACCGTAGGGATGTTCTCGATCGGCCGGCTTGCGCGACGTGCGGACCGCGACCAGGGTGAAGCCGCTCGCTGCCAGGTCCAGGACAGAATGAACAGCCTCGCTGATGATCCCCAGGCTGCCAGTCAGCAAGCCGACGATCAGCTTGCCCACGACGATGGCGAGCCCGATCACAACCGACCCGAGTGCGACGAGCTCGGGACGCCGTTCCAGCCTGTTCACGGCTCAACTTTAAGTGCATGTTTGGAGCCGGCCGCCGGGATGTGGCGGCTATCTCAGAAGCGCCGCCGACGCGAACAGCTGATCCTCGGTGCCGAGTGCGATGACGAGGTCGCCTTCTTCCAACCTGAGGTTGCCGTCAGGGCTTACATGCAGGGTGCCATCGCGCCGCCTCACGGCCAGGACCCTGGCCGCAGCAGGCTCCAGCAAGCCGCTCTCTTTGATTGTCTTTTGCACGGCTTTCGTGTTCGGAGTGATCACCATCTCCTCCACGCCGATGCCTGCTTCACCGTGATGCAGCGTGTCGAGCACATCGACCAGCGCCGGCCGGATCGCAAGCTCGGCCATTCGGTGGCCGGCCATCACGTAAGGAGATACGGTCCGGGTCGCTCCGGCAAGCTCGAGACGCCGCAGCGATTCAGGCCGTCCGCCCCGAGCGACGATGTACAGCTTGGGATTGAGGGCCCGCGCGGCCAGAACGATGTAGACGGCGCGCTCGTCGGAGTCGACCACCGAGACCAGGCCACGAGCACGTTCGATGCCTGCTTGCGTGAGGACGTCCTCCCTTGACGCATCCCCTTCGATATGCAGGCGGCCTTCGGCGCGGATGCGCTCGAGCGCTTCCTCCGTCTGGTCGATGACGACGTAGGGGACCCTGTGTTCCTCGAACTCGGCCACGATCTGCGTGCCCATGCGGCCGTAGCCGCAGATGATGAAGTGTTCGTGGAGCTGGTTCAGGTCCCGCTGCAACTGGCGCTCTCTCCTGTACCGGCCAAACGCGTTGTCTGCAAGGGTCTCGGCAAAAACGCCAAAGCCATAGAGCATCGTAGCCACGCCGAAGACGATGAGGCCCGAGGTGAAGACGCGGCCGGCGGTTCCCTGCGGATGGACCTCTGTGTAACCGACCGTGCTGATGGTGATGATCACCATGTAGAACGAGTCGAGCAGGTCCCAGCGGTCGATCAGCATGTAGCCGGCGACCCCAAGGACGATGACGATGCCGAGCAGGGTCAAAGGGAGCCGGAAACGGCGAAGTGGATGCTCGGCGTGCATTCAAGGCTGACATTAACCCGGTCGGCTTTGCGTGTCGGCCCTCCCTGCCATTCGGCCCCTCCGGCGCTGCGCGCCACCTCCCCGTGAATGGGGAGGAGTTGTCTTAGCCCCCTCCGCCTGGACCTTCCAGGCCTGGCTTCGTCATCTTGCCCAGGTCGAGCAATTTGTTGAGCGTGCCCTCGTTGACTCCTCGCGCCCGCGCCAGCTGCCGGATCGAGTGACCGGAGCGCATGGATTCCTTGGCGAGCTTTGACGCCTCGTCGTAGCCGATGGCGGGGTTGAGGGCGGTGGCCAGCATTGGACTTCGCTCCACGAGCTCGGGGCCGCGGTCTGTCGCCTGCAAACCCTCGACGCAGCGTTCCGAGAAGTTTCGTGTGGCGGCGGCCATCAGCGTGATCGACTCGAGAATCGAATATCCCGCCACCGGCATCATCACGTTGAGCTCGAAGATGCTGCCGGACTGCCCGCTCACCAGGACGGTCGCGTCGTTGCCGTAGACCCGAGCGATCACCATCAGCAGCGACTCCACGATTACGGGGTTGACCTTGCCCGGCATGATGCTCGAGCCGGGTTGAGTCTCCGGCAGGCGCAGCTCGCCGAGGCCGGCAATCGGCCCGGTGCCCATCAAGCGGATATCGGAGCCGATCTTCCACAGGCTGGTCGCGACGCTCCGCAGCCCGCCGTGCGCCGCCACCAGCGCGTCGAGTGTCGCTTGGGCGTGGAAGTGGTTCGGCGTCTCCCGCACCTGCACGCCGCTCGCCTTGGCGAGGCGGCCGGTGATGATCCTCGCGAACTGGGGGTGCGAGTTGATGCCAGTGCCTACCGCCGTGCCTCCGATCGGCAAGCGAGACAGCTCATCGATTGCACCATGAGCGCGGCGAATCGATTCCTCGACCTGACCCGCGTAACCCTTGAACTCCTGGCCCAGCCGGATCGGCGTCGCGTCCTGGAGATGGGTGCGGCCCGTCTTGAGCACCGGCCAGAACTCCTTGCTCTTCTCTTCGAGCGCCAGCCGCAGCCGTTCCAGAGCCGGGATCAACTCATCCTGAACGGCCATCGCCGAAGCGAGCTGGATGGCGGTCGGGATGACGTCGTTGGATGACTGGCACAGGTTTACGTGGTCGTTGGGATGCACGAGCTTGGAGCCGCGTTCACCGCCGAGGATCTCAGTCGCCCGATTGGCGATCACTTCGTTGGCGTTGGTGGTCGTCGAGGTGCGGGAGCCGGTCTGATAGATGTCGATCGGGAACTGGTCGTCGAGCTTCCCATCCATGACCTCCTGGGCGGCGGCGGCGATGGCCCGCGCCCTGCGCCGGGCCAGCAACCCCAGCTCCAGGTTGGTCTGGGCGGCGGCCTTCTTGACCATCCCGAGCGCGCGGATGAACCGGCGCGGAAGTGGTTGACCGGAGATGGGGAAGTTGAGCACGGCACGCTGAGTCGATGCGCCGTAGTAGGCGTCGGCCGGAACCTGCATCTCGCCCATGGAGTCGCGCTCGATTCTCGTCCGTTTCGCCACGTCGTGATTCTAGAGTTCCACTCAATGCGCCTCGCCGCGGTGGACATCGGCAGCAACACGGTCCACGCCCTGGTCGCCGATGTGGTCAATGGCAAGCTGGAGGACGTCGGGCACTACGTCGAGATGCCCGAGCTTGGCGTCCAGGTCGCCCGCACCGGGGTCATCGGCAGCCGGGCCAAGCCTGCCCTCCGCTCGCTCCAGGTGGTGGTGGATCAGGCCCGGAACCACGGCTTTGACCACCTCGTCGCCGGCGCGACGCAGGCGGTGCGCCAGGCGTCAGACGGACCGGCGTTCGTCCGGCAGGCAAGCGTCGTGGTCGGCGTGCCGGTCCGCATCATCTCGGCCAGACGGGAGGCTGTGCTGAGCTTCAGGGGGGTCGCCAGCCGTCACGCGGCAAAGCGCGAATGGGCGATGCTCGATCTCGGCGGCGCATCGACCGAGGTGGTCATCGCGAACGGCCACGAGATGCTGCGCTCGGCCATTCTCCCGATCGGTTCCGGGGTACTGGCCGACAAGTACCTGTCCGATCCCCCGCGGGCCGACGAGCGAGCCCGCCTCAGGAAGGCGGCCATGCGGGAGCTGGCGCACGCACCTGACGCGGATGTGGAGCGCCTGGTAGCGACGGGAGGCACCGCCTCCAACCTGCCGCTCGTGCTCAACCGGCACAATCCACCGACTGTTCTGACGACTGCCGACCTGCTGGCCTGCGAGGCGCGGCTCGACGGCGACAAGGCGGCCAAAGTCGGCCATTCCTCCGGCCTCCCCGTCAACCGCATCAAGGCCATGCGAGGCGGTGTGGAGGCGCTGCTTCTGTTCCTCGACTGGTTCGGGCTGGCCGTGCTCCAGATCAGCCACGAGGGCCTCCGCCACGGCATGCTGCTCGCCTACCTAGAACAAGGGGAGGATTGGTGGAAGGCTGGGTAAAGTAACCATGTGGAGCATATAACCCAGCGGGCAACGGCCCTCAGGACGGCGCTGCTGCTGACCCTGCTGGTCCTGCTGGTCGAGTTCGCCGGCGGCCTGCTTTCCCACTCTCTGGCCCTCCTTTCGGACGCCGGGCATGTGCTGACCGACGTCTTCGCCCTGGGTCTGGCCTGGTTCGCCGTCGAACAGTCGAAACGGCCGGCCGACCGGCGCCGCAGCTACGGCTACCAGCGGGTGAGCATCCTGGCCGCGCTCCTGAACTCGGTTGCCCTGATCGTGATCGTGCTCGCGATCATCTACGAGGCGGTGCGCCGCCTGGCCGCTCCCGAACCGGTCCAGGGAGGAGTCGTGATCGCCACCGCGCTGGCGGGCATCGCCGTCAACGCTTTCGTTGTGTTGAACCTCCGACGAGACCGCCGAAGCCTCAACCTGCGGGCAGCCCTGCTCCATGTGACGGGGGATGTCGCGGCTTCGGTCGGGGTCGTCATCGCAGGAGCCGTCATCCTGCTGACCGGCTGGCTGTACATCGATCCGCTGCTTTCGCTGGCCATCGCGGCGTTCATTGCTTACAGCGCCCTGGGCATAGTCCGCGAGACCACCCACCTCCTGCTCGAGGGCACTCCAACCGAAATCGACCTGAACGCCGTCACCCGCGAGATAACCCGTACGAAGCTCGTCAACAGCGTTCACGACCTACACGTCTGGGCTCTGTCCTCGGATGACGTTGCGCTCAGCTGTCATGTCGTGGTCGGCGATTGCCCGCTGGGCGACGCGGAGCACGTCGTGAGAGACCTGGAGAGCCGCCTATGTGACCGCTTTGCCATCGGACACACCACGATCCAGGTCGAGAGCTGCCATCCGTGCGGTGACATCCATCACGAAGCGGGCGCGCACAACCACCCGCATCAACATGTCGTTTTCAGCTCTGCTCCCACGCCTGGACGCTGATCAGGCGTCGAGCAGAGCGTCCTCCCGCTGCAGGATGCGGCGCGCGACCGCGATGGCCGACGCATAAGTCGAGTCGAGCCCCCGATAGCTGAGCCCGCGCGCGCCGAGCGTGCGCGCCTGGGTGTAAGGGGTGTCAGACGCATAGTGGACGATGCCCAGGTCGAAATTCTGCTGCGCCATGTTCACGCTTTCGCCGAACGGATACCGGTCCGGCTGAGTGATCTCATAGCACGCGTCTAGGTACGGACCGGCTTCCATCTCGACCACCGTGTACCGACCCTGGTAGTAAAAGTCGAGGTAGTCGCGGTTCTGCAAGAAAGTCCCGCGCACCGTGACCGCGCGCTGGTTGTCGAGCGCCGAGCCGTAAACGAGGTTCGGCTGCACGTGGGCAGCGGTGAAGCAATTGTCCAGCCAGTAGGTGTTGTTCGAGTGCTCGTTGTAGACGACGTTCGGGATCATGACGTCGCCCACGTCCGCGTTGAGGGTCGCCGCTTTGCCGAGGACGTACACCCCGGCGACCCACGACGCCTGCTCGGCCACCTGGCGAAGGATGTGGTAAGCGGCCTGGCCCAGTGGGTAGTCGACGTTCAGGATGCAGGCGTCGGATTCGCGCAGCTTCCGCTCATCGACCGATCCCACGCGCGGATCGATGGCCGAGGCATCGAGCTTGGAGAGCATGAACACCTGCGCCGCGGAGTCCACTCCGGTGCCGACCGCCGGGATGTGCAGCACCCCGTTGGCGGCCTCGAGCTCGGCGCGCCACTTGCGCAGACGCTCGCGTTCAGGGTGGGCGTCGAAAACCTGTCGTGCGCCGTAGTAGAGCCAGTTGTGTCGCGACGCGCGGCTGTGGCCGGCCTCGAGCTTCCGTCTTTCCTCATCCAGCTCAGGATCGGTCTTCTGGATCCAGTCCACGATCTCACTCTCGATCCGGCGCGCTACCCCGGTCAGAACGTTGACGAGGCTGTGCGCGTTGGACGATACGAAGTAGATAGGCGCATCGCGAGCGCCCAGCTCGTCCATCGCGGCGGCGATGGGCTGCCACCAGCGACTCGCGTTGCGAGCGAATCCCAGGTGGCTCCCACCGATGAGGCGAAGCACAAGCGTGCACTCCTCTCGCTTGATCGCGGCCAGGTTGGCGTCGAAGGCGTCACCCCAGGCTTCGTGAAGACGGCGCCAGTCCTCCTCGGTCGCCCCGGCCGCCAGCCTCGCCTCCTGATCCGACAGCCGCGTGTCCTGGAGCGCTCGGTGCAATTTGTTCCACTCGATCTGGTACGCGACAAGCGTGGGCACCAGGTCGTCGATATCGGATGTCGACGCGATGAGCACGGCCAGCGTGTCCTCGCCGTCGTGGTACCAACGGCGACGGCGGGCGGGCGCTTTCACCGCGTGCCAGGCCATGATGTCCTCGCCCAACACGGCGCGGAAGCCTTGCGGACTCTGGCCCATGACCACGCGCCGGCTGCGGATGATCGCAGCCGGCAGGCGCCTCACCGCGTACAGGAGAGCTCCCATATCCGACTGTGGTTCGGCGGCCAGCGGGTGCAGGACCGAGCCCATGCCGAGATGCGCCTGAACAAGCGACTCGACCTTGATGTCACCCGAGCTTTGAAGCATCGTCGTGTACGTCCGCACGTACAGCTCGACGGCGTGCCTTCCCGTCCATCCGGGGCGGGGCAGAGACTCCATTGAGGCGACTATAGCCTGCGACTTACAAATCCATGAGGAAGCTTGGAGCCGAGGCGTCTGTACTGTGATGCCATGATGACCCGCCTTTTCAGGCTCCGCTACATACGCATCGTCGGACTGGCGGCCGGCGCCGTCGCTGTGGCCGGCGCGGCTGTTCTGGTCACCGCTTCGGCCTCCGGTTTGAACCTTGGATTCAAACCCGCCGCGAACGCCCAAACGCTGGCCGCGGCCTCGCCTTCGACCAACCAGTCCAAGGCCTCTGCCGTCTGCAGCGCCTTCATGACGCATCTGGGTACTGACCTCGGCAAGAGTCAAGCCGACCTGAACGCCGCGATCCAGAAGGCGATCGGAGAGACGCTCACCGACGAGGTCAACAACGGAACGATCACCCAGACCCAGGCGAACGCAATCAAGCAGCAGCTCGGTAACCAGCAGGTCTGCGCCCTCGCCGGCCAGTTGGGTAAGGGAGGACGCCACGGCGACAAAGGCCAGCTCGGTGCCTACCTGCAGCAATACCAGGCCGCGGCTGCTTCAGCCCTCGGCATCAGCGAGACTGAGCTGAAGACGGACCTGGCCAACGGCCAGACGCTCTCCCAGATCGCCGCCGCCAAGAAGGTGTCGGAAGCCGACTTCCGGACACGACTGATCGCCAAGCTTCAGCCGGTGCTGGACACGGCGGTCGCGAACAAGCACCTGACCTCCGCCCAAGAGCAGATGATCATCAGCCGGCTCAAGACGGGACCGCTGCCGCTGTGGGACAAGCCGCTGCACAAGGGCGCCCCGGCCACCGCGAGCCCGGGGGCAAGCGCCTAACGCAGGTCCGTTAGTTCAGTTCCTCCGGGGGCTGGGCGCCCAGGCGGCGCATCAGCTCCTCGAGGAGCTGGCGCGTCTCCGGATCCGACATGAGCCGCTCCTGCATCTGCTCGGCGGACCGCCGTATCTCCGGGTCCGACATCAATCGTTCCGCCATCCCTTGAAACCGCGTCGTCATATCGTTCATCGCCGCTTCCTGCGCGACCTGGATCAGGATCGGCTGGCTGGCGGCGGCAACGACCGCTTCGGCCTGGACGCGCACCATCTCGATGCCCTTGCAGCCCAGGCACTCTCCCTTCATGCCGCAATGACAGACCTGGGCCCTCAGGCGGTCGAGCGCCACGTGAAGCTCCGACATGTCGACTGGCCCGCTCACGGCAGAGAGATTACGAGGGTTTGGTTTTGCCCGTGTACATCGACTCGATCTGGTCCCGGTAGTGCTCGTGGATGACCTTGCGCTTGATGTCCAGCTTCAACGACAGCTCGCCATCCTTCTCGGTGAAGTCGTGCGGCAAGAGGGTGAAGTACTTGATCGTCTCCCAGTTGCCGACCTTCGCATTCACGCCGTCGACAGTTTTCTGAATGCGGGCGTTCAGTGCCGCCTCATCGATGCCTTGAGCGCGGGCCGCCTGCCAGTTGGGCACGATCAGAGCCGTGACGTAGGGACGCCCTTCACCGACGACCACGGCCCGCTCGATGATCGGGTCGCTCAGCAATTCGTGCTCGAGGTGAAGTGGGGCGATGTACTTGCCGCCGGATGTCTTGAAAAGAGACTTCTTCCGGTCGGTGATCTTGAGAAAGCCGTCGGCGTCGATCTCACCAATGTCGCCGGTGTAAAACCAGCCATCCTTCACGACCTCCGCCGTCTCCTCGGGTTTGTTGTGGTAACCGACCATGTTGCCAACACCCTTCACCAGGATCTCGCC
>VBKD01000069.1 GCA_005888075.1 Chloroflexota bacterium | reverse complement strand
CCGCTGGACCCGGGGTTTGGCACGACGCTCGGCAACACGCTGCGCCGCGTGCTGCTCTCGTCGCTTTGGGGCGCGGGCGTGACGTCGATCCAGATCGACGGTGTGGCGCACGAGTTCACGGCGATCCCGCACGTGAAGGAGGACGTGACCGAGGTCATCCTCAACATCAAGAACCTTCGCCTGAAGAGCTTCACCGAGGACCCGGTGACGCTGCTGCTCGACGTGAAGGGACCGGCAGAGGTAAAGGCATCCCACATCCAGGCTTCGTCCGACGTCGAGGTCGTCAACCCCGACCTCTATATCTGCACTCTGGCGGCCAAGGGCCACCTGCGCATGGAGCTGAACGTCGAGCGCGGCAAGGGGTACGTGCCGGCAGAGCGCAACAAGCGCGAGGGCCAGCCGATCGGCGTGATTCCGATCGACTCCATCTTCTCCCCGGTCCAGAAGGCGAACTTCATCGTCGAGAAGACCCGTGTCGGACAGTCGACCGACTACGACAGGCTGATCATCGAGGTGTGGACGGACGGGACGATGTCGCCCGAGGAGGCCGTGAGCCACTCGGCCGAGCTGTTCACCAAGCACCTCCAGCTCTTCGTGCACTTCCCTGAGTCGATCACGAAGCCGGGAACGCCCGAGAAGAGCGAGCAAAGCCGTCTGATGGACACGCCCATCGAGGAGCTCGACCTCTCGGTGCGGGCATTCAACTGTTTGAAGGCAAACGAGATCCAGACCGTCGGCCAGCTGCTCCAGAAGCGTGAGGAGGAGCTGCTCGCGCTGCGCAACTTCGGACGCAAGTCGCTGGACGAGATCAAAGAGAAGCTCGTCGAGAAAGGCTTCATCAAGCCCGAAGAGATGGGCACGGTCCTGCGCGGCTAACGGGTTTCAAATGCGTCACCAAAAGAGCGGCCGCCACTTCAACCGAGACACGGATGCGCGCAAGGCGCTGATGCGCAACCTGTGCACGTCGCTGCTCGAAAGCGGCCGCATCACGACGACCGAGGCGAAGGCCAAGGAGCTGCGCCGCTGGGTCGAGCGCTTGATCACCTCGGCCAAGCCGGCCGACGTCAACGCGCGGCGCCGTGTGAGCGAAGACGTGTCGAAGCCCGAGGTGGTGGAGCGCTTGTTCTCGAACCTCCTGCCGCGATTGTCCGACCGGCCGGGAGGCTACACGCGAATCATCCACAAGGGTCCCCGCCTCGGGGATGCCGCACCGATGGTGATCATCGAGCTAGTCGACTAGTCAGTCGAACCGTTAAAAAGTGAATATCAAAGTCGTGCTGGAGTACGACGGGACGAACTTCGCCGGCTGGCAGCAGCAGGCGAACGGTCGGACAGTCGAGGCCGAGCTAAAGCGGGCCCTGCGTGAGGTGACAGGCATGGATCACAAGGTCTACGCCGCGGGCCGCACCGACGCGGGCGCGCACGCTGAAGGCCAGGTTGTGACCTTCCAAACCGATGGGGGGCTTTCGCCGCGGCGGTTGGTGGCGGCGCTCAATTCGAAGCTGCCGGAAGACGTCGCGGCCGTGTCGGCTGAGGCGGTGCCTGACGATTTCCACGCCCGCTACTCCGCGCGCTGGCGGCGCTATCGCTATCGGTACCTCGACCGGCCTTCACGTTCGGCCATCGAGAGAACCCGGTGCTGGCATGTTCGAGGTCCGCTCCAAGTGGATGCGATGTCGGCGGCAGCAAAGGCGCTGATCGGTGAGCACGACTGGACCAGCTTCTGCTCGGCCTCCGAGCCGCCTGACGCGAGGGTGCGCGAGATGCGCTCCGCACAAGTCGTGCGGCGGGGAGATTTCGTCGAGCTGGAGCTGGTAGCGGAGGGCTTCCTGCGAGGCTTGGCGCGCGGCATCGCCGGCGCGCTGGCGGAGGTGGGCCGCGGAAGGCGGCCTCCTGAGTGGGTGGGAGAGCTCCTCCGATCGCGCGACCGCCGCCAGGCGCCGCGCACGGCCCCCGCGGGGGGCCTGACATTGATGGAAGTGATTTACTAGGAAACCAACTTTGAGCAAACAGAAGACATGGACGGCGAAAGCCGAGGATTTGAAGGGTGACTGGTTTGTGGTCGATGCCACGGACCAGGTTTTGGGCCGCCTGGCTTCAGGCGTGGCCAAGCTTCTTCGCGGCAAGCACAAGCCGACCTACACGCCGCACCTGAACACAGGTGACCACGTGGTGGTCATCAACGCGGCCAAAGTCAAGGTGACTGGCAGCAAGCTCCAGACCAAGGAGTACACGCGGTACACCGGCTACCCGGGCGGCCTGCGCAAGCGGTCGCTTGAACACGCGCAGAAGCTCGACCCGACCTTCCCGATCATGACCGCGGTGCGCGGCATGCTGCAGCGGAACACTCTCGGTGCGGATATGCTGAAGCGCCTTCGCGTGTACGCCGGGGCCGAGCACGGGCACCAGGCGCAGCAACCGAAGGCCATCACATTCGACGAGAAAGGAAACCTGAAGATTGGCTGAGCTCATGAATCGCGGCACCGGCCGGCGGAAGAATGCGATCGCGCGTGTTCGCATCCAGCCGGGTGAGGGCCGCGTGACCGTCAACGAAAAAGATCCGCTCGCGTACCTCGGCCGGCGCGTGCTCGAGATGGCGGCCCTGGCGCCGCTCCGCGTCACCGGAACCCAGCGGAAGCTCGACATCAGCGTCAAGGTGGTCGGTGGTGGCACCAGCGGCCAGGCGGGGGCGATCTCGCATGGCATCGCGCGTGCGCTCATCCAGTACGACCCCGACTTCCGACCGGCGCTCAAGAAAGCCGGCCTGCTGACGCGCGACGCACGCATGAAGGAGCGCAAGAAGTACGGGCTCAAGCGGGCAAGGAAGGCCCCCCAGTACACAAAGCGGTAGAAGCCAACTCTTCCCCGCCTGCGGGGAAGTACCCGGCGAAGCCGGGGGATGGGGCCCGTCGCCGTCTCGAGTGGCCCGACTGCCAGAACGCCCGCGATCTCGGTGGACTCCCAACACGCGATGGCCTGACGCGCACCGGCGTTCTTGTGCGCTCCGATTACGTCGGTCATCTGACTGCGGCCGGTCGCGAGGCGGTCATCGCGTATGGAATGACGACCGTGATCGACCTGCGCAGCCCAGGCGAGCTGGTCAAATCGCCGAACCCGCTGGCGACCGCCACGGACATCGCGTACATCCACCTCCCGCTGGTCGACGACGCGAACATGCGCGAGCTTGGCGACGCGGCGGACATGTACGACCGCTACCTGATGATCCTCGAACAGGGCCAAGCCGCCTTTTGCGGAGTTTTCAACGCCGTGGCCGCATCGGAGGGTGGTCTGGTCTTTCACTGCTTCGCGGGCAAGGATCGGACGGGCCTGGTGGCGGCGATGCTGCTTGCGATGGCGGGTGTGACGACCGATGCCATAGTCGCGGACTTCGGCGAGACCGATATCCAGCTGGCAGTGAAGTACGAGCGCTGGATTAATGAAGCGACTCCCGAGAGGCGCCAGTCGATCCGCGATGAGCTGCGATGCCCTCCGGAATGGATCCTGGGCGTCCTCGACCACCTCGACCGGAAGTGGGGAGGAGTCGCAAGCTACCTGGAAGCCGCAGGCGTGAGCGCAAATCACATCGACCGGGTGAGCTCAAAGCTGGCCTGACCGCGCCGCGGTTTGTCAAGACCTCGAACATCCTGAGCGGCAGGCTCGTCAATGTCTTGACAAACCACCGATCCCGAGCAAAACTTTTCGCGGCGGTTGTCACCGCCGGTCGGCCGTGGGGCCCAGGCTGTTCGGGGGTAGACCTGTTTGCACTCGCTCTCCGGGAAAAGCCGGAAGGAGGCATCAGGAAATGGCTCGGTGTGGACTACGAGGAGGTCCTATATGGAGCTGCCTGTTGGCGTCCGCCTGCATTGTTCTGGGGCTGGTCCCCACGGCACATCGGGGGAGGAGGCTAGACGATGAACATCAGCATCCATCTCCCATTGCCCAGCCGCCGGCGCGGCCAGGCAGCCAGACGGCTGTGCTTGCTGAGCTCCGCCGCCCTCCTTCTCGGCCTCGTGGTGTTCAGCCAACCGACCGCCGCCACGACTGGTCCGATTTTCCTGGACTCCACACAGCCCGTTCAGAGCCGTGTGAACGACCTGCTCTCGCGCATGACCGTGGCCGAGAAGGTCGGCCAGATGGTTCAGATCAACGTCGCGTATCCGCTCACCGACAGCTGGATGCAGCAGGCCCTGATCACTGATGGGGCGGGATCCCTCCTCTCCGGAGGCGGGGATGTTCCGAGCCCGAACATTCCTCACAGCTGGGCCAGCAATATCAACCGCCTGCAGCAGTACGCGGTTGAGAACTCGCGCCTACACATCCCGATCATCTATGGGTATGACGCGGTCCACGGCAACAACAACGTCCTCGGCGCGGAGATCTTCCCCCACGACATCGGCATGGGGGCGACCGCCGACGCCGCTCTGGTGACCGCGGGCGAAGCGGCCACCGCCAAAGGCGCTCGCGCCATGGGTGTCGGCTGGACCTTCGCTCCCGTCCTCGAGGTGTCGAGAGACGCGCGCTACNNNNGCGCACCCGGTAATCGCCGCCACCGACAAGCACTTCGCTGCTTACTCGCAACCGATCGCGGGCCATGACCGAACCATGGCGCAGATCCCGTTGCGTTACCTGCAGGAGACTTTCCTGCGTCCGTTCAAAGCGGGCGTGGACGCCGGCGTTGCAACCGCGATGGCGAACAGCGCCTCGCTGAACAACATCCCCGTAACCGCTTCTCACTACATGCTCTCCGATGTCCTGCACAAGCAGATGGGATTCCAGGGTTTAGTGGTTTCCGACTGGCAGGACGTCTTCGCGCTCAAGGATGCCTATCACATCGCCGCCAGCTACGAGGACGCGATCAGCATTGCGGTGAATGCAGGCGTTGACATGGGCATGTGTCAGGACGTGGGTTTCGGAACCACGTTCGTGCAGGGACTGCTAGCCGATGTGCAGAAGGGCGCGGTGCACATGTCACGGCTCAACGAGGCGGTCCGCCGCATCCTGACGCTCAAGTTCGAGCTCGGGCTGTTCGACCAGAAGCCCTACCCGCAGGTCAGCCCCAGCGCGGCTGATGCAACCGTCCTCAACAATCCGATGGACGTTCAGCTCGCGCGACGGGCGGCGGACGAGAGCATGACTTTGCTCAAGAACTCCGTGATCAAGGGGCAGCCGGCTCTGCCGCTATCTAAGAGCAACCACATCGTCCTCACCAGCACTTCGGTGAAGGACGTCTATTGGGCGGGTACCCCCGCTCCGATCGCCAATAACCTGGCCGACCAAGTGGGTGGCTGGACGCTTGGGTGGCAAGGCGCCGACGGCGGAGGCGAGGGTTGCTGTACCAGCCCCGCATCTGACCCCAGCAACGGCAACCATCTCCCAGGCGAAACCATCCAGCAGGGTCTCCAGAGCGCGGTCCAGGGACAAGGCGGAACCGTTACGTGGGCCGACCCCGCCGCCGCACCGGCCGCAGCGTCCACCGCGGACGCGGCCGTGGTCGTGGTTGGCGAGCCCCCATACGCGGAGGGGGTAGGGGACACGGAGAGCGATGCCCTGCCGGCGGACCAGACTGCTCTGGTCCAGGCGGTCGCCGCCAAGAACCCGCGCACGATCGTGGTGGTCATCGCGGGGCGCCCCAAGATCATGAACGACGCCATCAACGCCGCGAGCGGCCTGTTGATGGCCTATCTGCCCGGCTCTGAGGGCGGTAATGCGGTAGCCGATGTCCTGTTCGGCGACTACAACCCGAGCGGCCGGCTGCCTGTGTCCTGGCCGGTCAACGTCGGTGACGAGCCGTTCTTCTACCAATACCTGCCAGGCACCAACTCCGGAAGCGACGGCAACCCGAACATGTTCTTTGCCTGCTGCGGCTTCGGCAGCAGCGGCTATGACCCGGCCTTCGCCTTTGGGTCGGGACTCAGCTACACCAGCTTCGCCTATTCCGGCTTGGCGGCCACCGCCGGAGCCGGTAGGGTGCACGCCACAGTCACGGTGACCAACACCGGAAAGGTGGCCGGCGACGACATCGTCGAGGCCTTCGCGGCGCAGCCCGTCAGCGCGGTGCTCGTGCCGCCGAAGCGCCTGGTCGGATTCGCCCGAGTGCATCTCGCTGCGGGCCAGACTGCCACGGTCGACCTCAGCTTCCCGGCCTCCAACCTCGCGGTGATGCCAGGCGACGTGGATGCCAGCGGCCCGCTCAAGGTCGAGCCGGGGAACTACCAGCTGCTGGTCGACAACCAGACGGCGACCTTCACCATCTCCTCCTGAAGTGGCTTCGGGCCTGCCTCGCGCGTTCGTCGCGCGGGGCGGGCCTGCCGCCCGCCACCCGGAAACGGCCAAAGGTCCTTTCGAGCGCGAAACCGGTCTCACCTCAGGCCGCTCCAGCGTCCGGGCCGCGCGCGAGCTGTCGGAACAGATCCATCTGTGGCGGCACGGCGAAGATCTCACCGCCTTCGGTCTTGACCAGCTGCCACTTGCCTTCATGCGCCAACCAGTGGTGACGCAAGCACAACAGGGCGAGGTTATCCAGGTCTGTCGGTCCACCTCTCGTCCAATGCACAAGATGATGTCCTGAGGCGTAGGAGGCAGGCCGGTCGCAACCAGGCCACCGACATCCCTTGTCGCGCACGTTGAGCGCGCGACGTTGGGCTGGAGAGATGACTCGTTTCGAGCGACCGACGTCGATGACCTGGGAATCCGCACCGAGCAGGATTCGGGTGACATTGCAGTCGCAAGCCAGCCGCTCGACGCTTGCGGCGGAAATCGGCAGGGAGAATTCGAGGTCTGCGGCAGGGGCGCCGGCACGCTGCAGCAACGTCTCCAGCGTCGTCGTGACCTGGAGGTGCGGGCGCTGCGTGGCACGGCGCGGCACCAGGCCGTTGTCCAGCGAGTAGCCGGCCAGCTCGACCAGAGCATCGGCGAAGCGGCGATCCAGCTTGCGGTCATCGCCTTTGCTGTTGCGCTTGGCCAGCGGCTCGAGCGCGGTTCGAAGAGCAGCTCCGCCTTCGGGGTCGAGCACCCCTCGGACCCAGACCATGCCACTCTCGCCCGAGCTAAGAGTCAATGAGCGCGCATCGACACCTCGTGCTTGCTCGGCGGCGTATCCCTCGGGATCGTCGGCGTGGCGCTGGTGATGGCAGAAATTGCGGAAACGGCCGACGCTGAACCGCTTGGCCTTCTCGAGAAGATGGGTCTCGTCGAATTCCTTGTTGGAGCCAGACTCGGCCAGCGCGGTCGCGGTGCGGGCGATCAACGCCAGGTGGGCAAACCCGATCTCACCGCCGGCCATCGCCTCGCCACTCTCCGGCATGTGGCCCAGCTGCTCGCCGACCGCGACTCGATCACCGGCGGCTCCCCCGCCCACGTGGCAGTTGAGCCGGATCCAATGAATGGGTGAGACCGAGCCCTGGACGTCGTATTCGTCTGTGCCCGCAAATGCGGCGGCCATCTCCGAGAACCTGAGCTGAATCAGATCGATGCACCGCTGGACCTGGGGCAAATCGATGGCAAGGCCAGGCCCGGTGGTACGAAACGGCGCGGCGCCAAACCGCTCGACCTCAGCCAGCAAGCGAGTCACGGGCGGCGATGGACGCGTCATGAGCCAGAGCTTACGAACAGACGTTTGGAAAAG
>VBKD01000068.1:4726-8873 GCA_005888075.1 Chloroflexota bacterium | reverse complement strand
AGCTCATGGGCACGGTGAACTACATCGTCCTGGAGTTCATCCGCGGCCGCTCCCTTCGTGAGTGGATGCTGCAGGGCCCAATTCCGCCGCCACAGGTGTTCGCCGTACTGCACGGGGTGCTCCAGGCCCTCGACTATGCGCACAGACAAGGCGTGGTGCACCGCGACATGAAACCCGAGAACGTGCTCATCTCGGATGAGGGCATGGTCAAGGTGGCGGACTTCGGGATCGCCCGGCTGGTTGACGATCCAGGTGTCGGCGGCACCGCGACGAAGACCGGGACCACGGTCGGAACCCCGCTGTACATGTCGCCGGAGCAGGTGGCGTCGAGCAAGGTCGACGGGCGGAGTGATCTCTACTCGGCGGGCGTCGTCTTCTACGAGCTCGTGACCGGCGTTCCGCCTTTCACCGCGGGCGAGTACGACGGCCCCTTCACGCTGATGGCCAAGCATGTGCAGGCGCCGCCGAAGCCACCATCGGTGTTGCGGCCCGGCCTCGACCTCGAGCTCGAGGCGGTGATCCTGAAATCGCTCGCCAAACGGCCTGAGGACCGATTCCAGACAGGCCAGGAGTTTGACGAAGGCATCTCGACCGTTGCGGACCGGATGTTCCCGGGCTGGCAGCGCAGCCTCGAGCCGGGCGCTGACCTGTCACGCATGACGAGTGGGACCCCGGCGACGGCCGTCCCCTCGTCGGTCATGCCGTCCGCGGCGGACATGCCCCCGACCCCAATGCCGGCGCAGCCGGCTTACAACCCGGCCCCACCGTTGAAGCCGGCGGTCAAGAGGACGATGGGCTGCCTGAGCGTGCTTGCGACCCTCGCCGCCCTAGGCGCCGGCGCGGCGGTCCTTGCAGCCTCGCCGCACTAAGAGGGGGCGCGTCCGCGCTGCTCGCCCAGCGCCTCCTCGGCAGCCTCCCCGACCAGGATGGCGCCAGATCCAGAGCTCCCGGCCGCTATGACCGACTGCTGCGTGTACTGGGTCGTCATGGTGGCGTGCGCCTGGGCGGCAACCTCGGTAGGGAACGGTACCCACGGCGCGTGTGGGTTCTCGCGGATGGCGGTGACCTGGTAGATGCGGAATGTCTCCGCAAACTTTCCTTTCAACTGTGCGCCCGGAACCAGGTCGACCGCGATGTAGTCCTCGCACATCTCGTAGGTCTGTTGTCCGATCAAGGCATGGAAGGCCGGTGCGTAGGAGCAGAAGCGTGCGGCGGTGTTGACGGTGTCTCCGAGCGCCGTGTACTGCAGCCTGTTGCGTGAACCCATGTTGCCGACCACCGCGGGGCCGGAGTTGATCCCGATGCCCCATCGGATCGGTGGCAGCCCCTTTTCGAGCAGCTTCTGCTCCAGCTCCGGAGCGCGGTTGATCAGGTCGTAGGCGCAGCGCAGCGCGAGCAGCGCGTGATTGTCCTGCAGCCTTGGCGCGTTCCAGAACGCCATGATCTCGTCGCCGACGTATTTATCGACGGTGCCGTCCCAGGTGAAGATGATCGAGCTCAGGTGGTCGAGGTACATCTGGACGACCTCGGTCACATCATTGGCCGCCATCGATTCCGACATCGCCGTGAAGCCACGGATGTCCACGAACAGCAGTGTCATGTCACGGCGCTCACCGCCGCGCAGGATGTCGGCCACACCACCGCGTGCCTTGGCAAGCTCGTTGACGATCTCGGGCTTCAGGTAGACGCCGAAGAGGGAGGTCACCTTCCGCTTCTCGCGGTCCTCGTAAAGGAAGCGATACGCGGTGACGCCCGAGTACGTGAGCGCGATCGCGAGCCACACGTGGAACAGGTCAGGCACAAAGTTGTTGTTCGCGGCGAGAAAAGACATGGCGAAAGTGAATGCGGCGAGGGCGACGAGCGTGCCGGCAAGACCCCAGAGCACCGCCACCCGGGCTACGCCCACGGCGGTCGCCAGGGCGAGAAGCAGGATGAGCAGGAAGACGAGCCAAGACGGCTCGGCGTTCAGGAATTTGGACGCATTGCCAGGCGTCGGCGTCGCGCCGAGCAGCATCTGCACCACGTTGGCGTGGATCTCGACGCCCGGCATGGGTAGCGTTCGGTTGAGTCCGAAGCTTGTCGGGACCAGCTGTTCGTCGTTGACGCCGGTCAGGCCGTAATAGCCGACCAGGACGATCTTGTTGTTGAGCTTGTCCGCGGGTGCCTTGCCGTTGAGTACGTCGGCGAAGCTGACGTAGTGGCCCGTCTTCTTGAAGTTGCCAGGCGGTCCGGAGAGGTTGATCAGCACTGATCCTGAACCGTCGACCGGAACAGACCACGCCTGGCCGAACGTAGCGGTCCTGTTCGAGATCCGGAGGTCCGGTCCGCTCTGGAAGTCCTTCCCGAGAACCGCGGCGCGGTAAGCCGCGAGCCCGAATGTATCGATGAGCTTTGAGGTGCAGGTTGCTTTGGCGTAGCAAGCCGGCTGGACCGCGAGCGGGACCCTGCGCACCACGCCGTCGCGGTCGAGGACGAGGTCGGTCGATCCCAACACCACGTTCGGGTACTGCTGCGTGCAGGATCCTTTTGACTGGCTGCTGTCCGCGCACCAAAAGCGCCGCAACGGGATCTCGTCCACGCCTTGCTGAACGACCTTCCCCCCGGTGACCTCGGTGGTCCCTCCCGCGTAAGAGAGGACCACAGGAATGGTGATCTCCCTGAGCACCTTGGCGAACGCGTCGTCGTTCGCGCTGGGATCGGGGAACCCGATGTCGAACGCAACCGTCTGAGCGCCTGCCTTCTCGAGGTTCTGGAGCGCTTGCGCATAGAAATCCCGTGGCACCGGGTACCGGCCGATCGCCGGAAGGCTGGCGTCGTCGATGCCGACGATGACGACGTCCTGGCCCGGGTCGTACTGCGCCGCGAACCGATCTTCGGGATGGACCGAGATGTTGACGGCGCAGCCGGCGAGGCGCGTATCGCAAGTGACCTGCTGCGTGTAGAGCCAGTACATGGCGCCGCTGAGGACGAGCGCGATCAAGACCGCCACCGCGGTGCGATACGTGTACCAGTAGCGGAGCTGACGGCCCAACGCTCGCGGATCATATCGCCGCCCACGCGTTGTGAAACCATCCGGCGCATGACGGTGCGCTGTGGCATTGCCGGTTGGATCGACAAGTCGCTGATCGACTCGAAGCTGTTCTACCCGCTCGCAGTCAAAACGGCCGAAGAGCGCCTGCAGTTCTACGCCTCGCAGTTTCCGATGGTCGAGGTCGACTCCACCTATTACGGGATGCCCAAGCCGGAGAACTCGGAGCTCTGGGTGGCTCGGACTCCGGCCGGCTTTGTGTTCGACGTCAAGTCGTTTTCGCTGTTCACGAATCACCCGACGAAGCCGATGGCGCTGCCCAAAGACATCCGAGACGAGCTGCCGGTCAACGTGCGCGAAAAGCAGACCATCTACGTCGACCAGATGCCTGACGAGCTGCTGGATGCGTCATGGGACCGATTCCGCGAGGCGCTCGAGCCGCTGCGAGCAGCCGGGAAGCTGGGCGCGGTTTTCTTCCAGTTCCCACCGTGGTTCCTGCCGTCGTCGAAGTCGCTCGCCTACATCGAGCAATGTCAGGAGCGCATGTTTGGATTTCAGATCGCGGTCGAGTTCCGCAAACCCGAATGGCTTGACTCGCGACATCGCGATGGGACGCTCGCATTCATGCGCACGCGGGACATTCCGTACGTGGCTGTAGACGTCCCACCCGGTCATGAGACGAGCATGCCCCTCGTGCACGAGGTCACCTCGAACAGTCTCGCGGTGATTCGATTCCATGGGCGCAATCACCAGACCTGGGACCTGAAGGGGGCGCCGCCAAACGTCCTCTTTCGCTATGACTACACCGAGGGCGAGCTGTCGGAATGGGGGCCGCGGATCAAAGAGATGGAGCGGTCCGCCAAACAGGTTCACGCCGTGATGAACAACAACTACTCGAACTACTCGGTGAAGAACGCGCGCCAGCTGGAGAGGCTGCTGGAGGCGTGGCAGAAATAGTCCGAAGGCCGGCCGCGCCTTTCTGCTAATCGTGGGAGTTGTTCTCCTCGAGCTCCGGGGCGTTGCGGCGGCGCACCTCGCCGATGACGTGGTCCACCAAGCCCCCGAACACGGGCTCGGCCAGGTCCGCCAGGCGGATGGGGAACACCATGGCGTCGCGAC
>VBKD01000068.1:0-4561 GCA_005888075.1 Chloroflexota bacterium | reverse complement strand
CCCCGCGCCGGCGTTCGAGCATCCACGGCAGTGCGGCCTGCGTCGTGTTGATCACTCCCTTGATGTTTGTGGTGATCAGCTCGTCGACTTTCTCTTCGGGCATCCGGTGCAGACGGCCTGCCCAGCCGACGCCCGCGTTGTTGACCAGGACGTCCAGGCGCTCGAAGTCGCGCAGACTGGCCGCGATGAAGGCTCGGGCCTGGGCTTTCTGGCCCACATCGACGACCCGCACGTTCACCTCGGGAGAACCGAGCTGGCGGCATCTCTGGGCCACCGCGTTGAGGCGGTCGAAGCGACGGGCGCACAGCTCCAGGCGGGCGCCCGCCCTGGCGAACGCATAGGCGGTCGCCTCTCCAATCCCGCTCGACGCGCCGGTGATCACGACCACCGCCCCCTTTAGCCGCACGACCGAAGCTTAGAATCGGCCGCATGAAGGGTGCGACCTTCCAGGGGGTGGAGAAGGTCAGCGTGGTCGATGTCGCCAAGCCTTCGATCCACGGCGCCGACGAGGTTTTGATCAAAGTGACGCTCAGCGCGGTATGCGGCTCGGACCTGCACGCCTACCACGGGCGTATCCCGATGGCGGCCGGCGAGCTTCTTGGGCATGAGTTCGTCGGAGTGGTCGAGGAGGCCGGCTCCGGGGTCAAACGATTCAAGCCGGGCGATCGCGTCGTGGCCAGCTTTTACATCGCCTGCGGACACTGCACGCTGTGCCGCAAGGGATGGTTCAACGAATGCGAGAACCTGGCCACGTTCGGATTCGGCCGGGTCCTGGGAGGCCTTGGCGGCGGACAGGCCGAGTACATCGTCGTCCCGATGGCCGACCAATCGATGGAGCCGATTCCGGCCGGCATGACCGACGAGCAGGCGATCTTCGTCGGGGACATCCTCGCGACCGGGATGTTTGCCGCCGAGCGAGCCGAGATCAAGCCCGGGGACGCGGTGGCGGTGGTCGGCGCCGGCCCGGTGGGGCTTATGGCGACCATGTGCGCGCAGCTCTTCGGTCCGGCTCACGTCTTCGCCATCGATATGGTCGACTCGCGGCTCGAGATCGCCCAGGAGCTGGGAGGCACGCCGATCAACTCGTCTCGCGTGAACGCGATCGAAGCAGTCGAAGACCAGACCGGCGGCATCGGCGCGGATTCGAGCATTGAGGCCGTAGGCGTGCCTTCATCGATCGACACCGCTATGCGCTGCGTACGGGGCGGCGGCACCATCTCCATGGTCGGCGTGCCGTCAGAGCTGAATGGAGACTTTCCGTACTACATGTTCTGGGAAAAGTCGCTGACCTTCCGCTGCGGGCGGTGCAACGTGCAGCGCTACATGAGGCCGCTCCTGGACCTGATCGCGGCCGGCCGTCTCCACCCGGAGAAGATAATCAGCCACCGCATGAAGCTCGACGACGCCGAGGAGGCCTACCGGATGTTCGCCGCTCGCGAGGCCACGAAGATCGTCCTGACTCCGTAGACGGAGCTAAAAGGCGGGAGGCCGGTCGATCTCCAGCAGGTATCCTCGGGCCCGCTCGCTCAGTGGGTAGCGGTTCTCCATGTCGTGGAACGCAGGCCCATGGTCGCTGTGCTCGAGATGCGCCAGCTCATGCACCAGCAGATAGTCCAGCACGAAGTCGGGCAGGGCGGCCGCGCGCCTGGCGATGCGAATGGCGCCGTCGGTGAAGGTGCAGCTGCCCCATTGATGCTGCATCTCCGCAAATCCGATCGACGTCCAGCGCAACCTACCGCCGAAGAGCTGTTCATTGAGCCGTCGCGCCCGCTCGGCCAGTCGCTGGTCCGAGGGCCGGGACCGAACCACGCTCCGCTCGAGCCTGCGGCGCATGACCTCAGCCCAGTGCTGGCGCTCGGCCTGTGACATGGTCGCTGGGACCATCAGCTCAAGGACGCCTGAGCGCAGGCGAGCGGCTACGGTGCGGCGCCGTTTCCTCGAGGCGATGACGCGGACAGGTGGGCTGAACTCGTTCGAATTCGGTTCCAAGACGTAATGCTCCGTCGGTTGGTGGATATTGTGCTGGCGCGATTGTAGGCGGCGCTTGCGTTGATCGGTAACCCGGGGTGTTAAGGGTAGGATTGCCGCGCGGTGCCGAGAAGCCTGGTCATCGGAAACGGCAATGTGCTCGTCGGCTTCGACGCCAGCTACTTCGTACGCGACATCTATTACCCGCGTGTCGGCGACTCCAACCAAACGATGGGCAACGTCTGCAGGACGGGCTTCTTCATCGACGGCAAGTTCGCATGGCTCGATGACGGCGCCTGGGATCGGCAGATCGGCTACGCGGAGGACTCGCTGGTGACCGACGTCACCTTGAAGCACCCGCGTCTCGGCATCACCGTCAAGTTCGAGGACTATGTCGACCTGGCGCGTAACTGGTTCATCCGAAATGTGCAGGTCACGGCAGCGAGCGGCTTCAACACGGGCCGCGTCTTCTTTCATTACGACTGGAACATCGAAGGCTCGGACATCGGCAACACCGTGCTGTTCGATCCGCGGCATCGCGGGGTCATCGCGTACAAGGCGAATCGCTACTTCATGATCGGCGGCCGCAGCGGCGCGGAATTCGGGGTCAGCACATGGGCCAACGGAAAAAAAGGAAATGGGCTGGCCGGCACGTGGGTCGACGCCGAGGACGGTGTTCTGGGTCAGAACCCGATCGAGCAGGGCGCGGTCGACTGCACAGTCGGTTTCGAGATTGATCCTCAACAAGGGCCCCGACACATACCGCGCAAGGACGATCACCTACTGGCATGTTTGGGCTGAGAAAGACCACCGGCACATCGACGAAGAGCTCGGAAGCGATGTGACGCGGCTGTACCGGCGCAGCATCCTGACTGCCCGCACGCACGTCGACAATCGGGGAGCGATCATCGCCTCGACTGACTTCGACATCACAAAGTTCGCGCGCGACACGTATGCCTATGCGTGGCCCCGTGACGGCGCGCTGGTGGCAAACGCGCTCGACCGTGCCGGACATGAAGACGTGACGCGCCAGTTCTTCACGTTCTGCCAGCAATCCCTGGTCGAAGAAGGCTTCTTTCTGCATAAGTACACCCCCTACGGCCAACCAGGCAGCTCATGGCTGCCCTGGGTCGACAAGCGAGGCGAGCGCACGCTGCCGATCCAGGAGGACGAGACGGGTCTGGTCCTGTGGTCTTTGTGGCAGCACTACCGCATTCACCGCAACCTCGACTTCGTGGTCGGCCTGTACACGACGCTTGTCGTCCCGGCGGCGGACTGGATGGTCGGCTATTTCGACGAGCGCAACGATCTGGTCAAGGCTTCGTGGGACCTGTGGGAGGAGCGCTGGGGCGTGCACGCGTTCACGGTGGGCTCTGTCTGGGGAGGTCTGGAGGCGGCCCGAAACTTCGCCGACCTGTTTGGCGACAACAGCGCCTACACCCGCTATCGCGATGCCGCCGAGAAGCTGCGCGAGGCGGCGGATACGCACCTGTACAGCAGTGACCTCGGACGGTTCCCCAGGCGGATAACGATCGACGAGGATGGCACGCAGACCATCGACATGGTGCTGGACAGCGCCATCACGGGGCTATGGCGATTCGGCATGTACACGCCCGACGATCCGCGGATTGTCGCCACGATGAACGCGATCGCGGACCAGCTGTCCAACAAGGGGGCTTGTGGCGGCATCGCGCGTTACAGCAACGACTATTACTTCAAGGTCGATCCGGACACCAAGAAGGTGCCGGGCAACCCCTGGTTCATGTGCACGCTGTGGCTTGCCCAGTGGTACATCGCCACCGCCAAGACCACGCATGACCTGAAGCCCGCCCGCGACATCATCAACTGGGTGGTCGCGCACCAGATGCCTGCGGGCCTGCTTTCCGAACAGCTCGATCCGAACACGGGCGCCCCGCTGTCAGTTTCCCCGCTGACCTGGTCTCACGCGGAGTTCATCGTCACCGTCGACGACTTCTGCCGCAAGGCTGAACGATTGCGCCGCTCGTCGTTGGAGACGCTGCCGCCGAAACCTCGGGCCTAGAGAGGGATGTTCCCGTGCTTGCGGGGCGGCCGTTCGACCGTCTTGCGCAGGCACATCTGAAGCCCCCGCACGAGCTCGCGTCGCGTCTGGCTTGGCTCGATGACGTCATCGATGTAACCGCGCTCGGCGGCGACGTACGGGTTGGCGAAGCGGGCGGTGTACTCGGCAACCAGCTCTTTGCGGCGCGCGTCCGGATCCGGGCTCGCCGCCAGGTCGCGCTTGTAGACGATGTTCACGGCCGCCTCCGGCCCCATGACCGCGATCTCGGCGGTCGGCCAAGCAAGGTTCAGGTCGGCGCCCATCTGCTTCGGCGACATGACCGTGTACGCGCCGCCGTAGTTCTTGCGTGTGATCACCGCCAGCTTCGGCACGGTGGCCTCGGCGTACGCGTAAAGAAGCTTCGCGCCGTGACGGATGATGCCGCCGTGCTCCTGGTCGCGACCAGGCAGGTACCCGGGCACGTCGACGAAGGAGATGATCGGTATGCCGAAGGCGTCGCAGAAACGGATGAAGCGAGCCGCCTTGACCGATGCGTTGATGTCGATCGCGCCG
>VBKD01000149.1 GCA_005888075.1 Chloroflexota bacterium | reverse complement strand
TTGATGTTGCTCAACGCCCAGCTCGACGGGTTCGTGGTGCTCGGACTTGGCGCCGCATGGGCGCTTTGGTCCCAGCCGTATCTCGCCGGGCTGGCGCTTGGGCTGACGCTCATGAAACCTCAGCTGGTCCTTCCCCTCGGCGTGGCTCTGATCGCCACGCGCATGTGGAAGGTGCTTGCGGGCTGGGCGATGGCGGGCGTGCTTCTTCTGGTCCCGACCCTGGCCCTCAACCCGCGGTGGATCTTGGAGTGGCTCGGCGCGGCGGGGGGCACCGTGCAGCCGGGCGCCCGCGAGGTGAACCTGGCTCACCTCGGCATCCTTTTTCCCGCCGGGCTTCAGACCGTCGCGGTCGCCATCCTTACCCTGATCGCCATCGCGGCGGTCCTGGGGCTGGCTCGACGCGGCCGTGGTGACCTTTCATCCGCGGCCGCCGTTCTGGTCGCGGGCGGGATCGTCGCCGCGCCTCACGCGCTCCCCACGGACCTGGTGCTCGTCGCGCTCGCGCTCGCCCTGTGGGGTCAGGCGCGCTGGTTCGACTGGATGCTCCTTTCAGTTGGCGCCGCCGTCAGCGCCCTCGCTCCCGCCCCAATCCCGGTGGCGGCCGGCGTGCTGACGGCCGGATGGGTCTGCCTCCGAGCGGCCGGGGCCCTGCCTACTTGGCGCCGGCTGGTACAGGCACCCGAGTCTGCTCGATGATCCCGTCGATGAGCCCGTAGGCCACCGCCTCCTGGGCGGTCAGGAAGAAGTCACGGTCCGTGTCGCGCTCCACGCGTTCCAGTGTCTGGCCGGTGTGCTTGACGATGAGGTCGTTCAAGACGCCTCGGATGCGCACTATCTCGCGGGCGTGGATGTCCAGGTCGCTGGCCTGGCCCTGCATGCCCTGGCCGGTGATCAGGGGCTGGTGCATGTGGATCGTCGAGCTCGGCAGCGAGAATCGGCGGCCCTTCTTGCCCGCCATCAAGACCACTGTGCCGAAGCTCGCCGCGCGTCCGACGCAGACGGTCGAGATGGGCGCCTGGACGTACTGCATGGTGTCGTAGATGGCAAACCCGGCGGTGACGGCGCCACCCGGGGAGTTGATGTAGATCTGGATCTCCTTCTCCGGGTCGTCGGCGGCGAGGTACATCAGCTGGGCGACCACGAGGTTGGAGACAACGTCGTCGATCGGCCGGCCGATCAGGATGATTCGGTCCTTCAGCAGCCTCGAGTAGATGTCAAAGGACCGCTCTCGGTTGCCGCCTTCGTTCTCGACGACCGTCGGAATGTATGCCACGCTCCAGGCAGCTTACGAGATATATTCGGCTTGGTGTGGTGGCCGCTCGAATCGAGCAATTCGTGGACGGCTGAGTGCAGCAGATAGACCCCCACGAGGCTCGTCATCTGTTTCCTCTGACGGAGCGCTACATCCACATGAACCATGCCGGTGTGGCTCCGATGTCGGTCCGGGTCCGCGCGGCAATCGAACAGGTCGTGGATGGGTTCATGAACGCGCCATACCGCGAGCATTGGGCGCAGGACGAGGCCGACCGTGTGCGCGGGCTCGTGGCCCAGCTCATCAATGCACCTGAAGATTCGATCTCGCTCACCCGGAGCACCGCTCATGGCATATCGCTCCTTGCCCAGGGCATCGAATGGAAGGCCGGAGACAACGTGGTGGGCGCCGGCGGCGAATATCCCGCCAACGTCTATCCGTGGATGGCTCTGGCCGAGCGCGGCGTCGATTACAGACAGGCCAAACCGGTGGATGGACGCGTCACAACGGACTCCGTCTTCGCCCTCGTCGACGCGCGTACGCGAGTGGTCGCTCTGTCGCACGTCGAGTTCTGGAACGGGTACCGCGTCGACATCGATGCGATCGGCAGCGAATGCCGGCGGCGAGGCATCGTTTTCGCGGTCGACGTGATGCAGAGCGTGGGCGCCCTCCGGCTCGACCTTGCGAGTATGCCCATCGACTTCTGCGCTGCGGGCGCCGGTAAGTGGCTGATGGGCCCGCCGGGAATTGGTTTTTGCCACTCCTCGCCGGCTCTCATCGAAAAGATCCGTCCTGTCATCGTCGGCATGCGGTCGGTCGTCGGAGACGACCGCTACTTCGACTACGACTTCACGCTGAAGCCGGATGCCCGGCGCTTCGAAGAATCGGTCATCTCCCTGCTCGACACCGCCGCCTTCGGCGCTGCGCTAGACCTCCTTATCGAGGTGGGTCCTGAGCGCGTCGAACGGCGAGTGCTGCAGCTTGCCGCGAGACTTGCCGAAGGCCTGGCCTCAAACGGCTACGAGATCGTCGAACCGTGGCCCAGGGACGCCGGCGAATCCTCAGGAATCGTCTCGTTCCGGAGAGCAGGCACCAACGCGCAGGCACTCCTCCGTGACCTCAACGCGGCGCACGTCATCGGAAGGACTCACCGCGACTTCGTGCGCCTGTCGCCTCATTTCTATAACACTGATGAGGAGATCGACCGAGTCCTCGATGTGCTCATTCCAGAGAGGGTTTCGCAATGAGAACCGTTGAAGTCACCGGTGAGCTGCAGGAATACCTGAACAGGCTCGTTCCGCCGCGAGATCCGGTGCTCGCCCGCATGGAAGATGAGGCCGAACGCGAGGGCATCCCGATCGTCGAGACGCACGAAGGCGCCCTGCTTTACCTGCTGGTCAGGATTGCAGGCGCGAAGCGCCTGCTGGAGCTCGGCGCCGCAATCGGCTACAGCGGCATCTGGTTGTTGCGGGGGACTGAGGGAGGCTCGCTTACGACCTACGAGGTCGACCACAAGCGCGCTGAGCGCGCCCGAGCCAACTTCTCCGAAGCTGGGTTGGGCAAGCAGGCGATGGTCCTCGAGGAGGACGCCGTGAACGGGCTCCAGAAGCTCGAGGGCAAATTCGATGTGTGTTTCATCGACCTTCTCAACTCATTCCCTTCGGAGGACGTGACACGGCAGGTGTTCGACCTGTGCATGGAGCGCCTCGACGCGGGGGCGCTGCTGATGGCGGACAACGCGCTGCGCCAGGGCGAGGTGGTCAGGCCGAAAAACCAGCAGGCCCGGGTGAAGGACTGAAGAACCTACCGTGCTTGGCTGCCATTCGGCCCCTCCGGCGCCTTCGGCGCCACCTCCCCATAAATGGGGAGGAGTTCTGTCCTTCCTTCTTCCGTCGTCCTTAAGCTTCCGTCGTCCTTAAGCCCGAGGAGCTTCCTTGGCCTCATCCCCTTCGATCCATTACGTGCCGTCCGCCGCATGCTCCTTTTTCCAGATCGGCACCGACTCTTTGAGGCGGTCGATGCCCCACTTGCACGCCGCGATGGCTTCGTCGCGATGCGGGCACGAGACCGAAACCACGACCGATGCCTCGCCGACCTCGAGCTTGCCCGTACGGTGGGCCATGGCCACCCGCGCCTCCGGCCAACTCTCCGCGATCTCGTCGCCTATCCGGTGCATCTGGGCCGTCGCCATCTCGGCATATGCCTCGTAGTCGAGGTGGGTCACCGATTGCCCGCGTGAGTTGTCGCGAACGATTCCGGTGAACGTGCAGATCGCGCCCGCGCCTGGATGCGCAACCGCCGCCTCGAGGCGACGGGCATCGAGCGGCTGGCTGCCGAGCTCGAACAGGACTCCCACTCGGTGCGCTCCCCCACTGACGGGCGGGATGAAAGCGAGCTCATCGCCTTCGGCAACGGTCGTTCCCCAGTCGCGGAACTCCTGGTTGACCGCGACACGCACCGCATCCCGGTTCGGTTCCAGGGCCGGATGACTTCGGCGCAACGCCTCGTAGACATCGTCCGCCGTCGATCCTGGAGGCACCTCCACCGTCTCGGTTTCGGTCCCGGCCTGCTCGCGGAGCCTCGCGAAGAACCGGCAACGGACGGCGATCGCTACAGGCACGGCCTCATGTTAGGTCGATACAAATATATGGACTTCTTTGCCGGAGTCGAGTGCGCGATCCACTGTCGCCCGGGTGCCTTTCGAGGTCCCATCCCAGAACGCGACGAGCACATCACACGCGTCGATGAGCCGCTGATTGCGTGCCGCCGCTTTGCTTGCGTCGGAAGCCTCCTCGAACGACGCGGGCATGACCTGCACCGGGATTCCCTTGGCACGGGCCGCCTTGGTCGCCGCAGCGTCTACCCCGCTGGCGCTGCCGGTGATGATCGACGCCCGCGCGGGCAGCGAGTTGACGTACTCGGTCACTCGATCCGGCTCCGCAAAGTGCCGGCTCCCGACGATGGCTACTCGCAATCTATCCTGCGGTGGAAGCGCTCTTGCCGATCATCGTGATGTTCTGGTCGAACATCGCACGCAGCTTGGCCGCTTGGCGATCGTAGTCGTCAGGGTTGGGCCAGCTGTCTCGTGTGTCGAGGACCTCGCGCGGCACACCCGGCACATGGTTTGGAATGTTCAGGCCGAACACCGGGTCGACGTGAGTGTTGACCCCACGAAGCTTGCCCTCCAACACTGCGCTGACGATGGCGCGAGTGTGGGCGATCGACATCCTCTCGCCAACACCGTACGGACCACCCACCCATCCGGTGTTAAGCATCCAGACCTCGGCGTGGTGTTTCTTCACGCGCTCGATGAGCATGTCCGCGTAGCGCTCCGGCGGCAGGACGAGAAACGGTGCCGCGAAACACGTGCTGAAGATGGGCTCCGGTTCGGTCACGCCACGCTCGGTGCCTGCGACCTTCGCGGTGTAACCGGACAGAAAGTAGAAGCGGATCTGGTCTTCGTCGAGGCGGGCCACCGGCGGAAGCACGCCGTACGCGTCGGCCGACAGAAACAGCACGTTGTGCGGATGGCTTCCTGTGCCGGAGAGCACCGCGTTCGGAATCAGGTCGATGGGATAAGCCGCGCGGGTGTTCTCGGTCTTCTCGTCTGAGTCGTAGTCCGGCACGCGGGTGCGCGGATCGAACACCACGTTCTCCAGGATCGTCCCGAAGCTCTCGGTCGCCGCATAGATCTCCGGTTCCGATTCCTTGTGAATGCGAATCGTCTTGGCATAGCAGCCACCTTCGAAGTTGAAGACGCCGCGATCACTCCACCCGTGCTCGTCGTCACCGATCAGGCGGCGCGATGGATCGGCTGACAGAGTCGTCTTCCCAGTACCGCTCAGGCCGAAGAACAGAGCGACGTCGGAGCCTTCACGATCGGTGTTGGCGGAGCAGTGCATGGGAAGAACGCCCTGCGCCGGCAGCAGGTAGTTGAGCGCGGTGAAGATCGACTTCTTGATCTCCCCGGCATAGCCGGTGCCGCCGATTATCACCATGCGCCGCCCGAGGTGGACCAGGATGAATGTCTCGCTGCGTGTGCCATCGCGTGCGGGATCGGCTTTGACCGAGGGCAGCGCGATGACCGTGAAGTCGGGCTTGAAACCCATCAGGTCGTCGGCGGACGGGCGGATGAACAGGTTGCGGGCGAACAGGCTGTGCCACGCGAGCTCGCTGATCACCCGGACTCGCAGCCGGTAGCGGGGGTCCGCGCAGGCGAAGACGTCCTGGGTGAAGACGTCATGGGTCTCGATGTAGCCGTTCATGCGCTGGAGCAGCGAGTCAAAACTTGCTTCGGGGATCGGCTGGTTGCCCGGGTGCCACCAGACAGCGTCCTGGCTTGTCGGCTCCTTGACGAAGAACTTGTCCTTCGGCGACCGGCCGGTGTGGTGGCCGGTTTCGGCCGTCAGCGCCCCGGTCGAGACGATGGTGGCCTCGTCGCGCCGGACCGAGTGCTCGTAGAGTGCGGGCGGGCTGAGGTTGTTACGCAGCTCGGCCGAGGTCTCTAGGGCGGACACTGGCTCCGATCATAAGCAACGCGGGGGTCCCCACGTAGGGACCAAAAGGACCGAAAGGTATGAGAGGGAACCTGCCGGTTCCCTCTCATCGCAGCGCTGTGCGCTGCTGCTCTCTTTCCCGCGGTTGGGATTCCGCCAAGAGTTCCTCCCGGCGACGCTTGGCAGTCGTTGAGAACAAAGTCGCGGCCGGAGTGAATCCGGCCGCCCCCGCCACGCTGAACTAGGCTATGCGGGACCGCCGCTGGCTCGCCCGGCGCCGCTGCTTGCCGCTCACGTAGTCGACCAGGATGTACTCGCCCAGCCGGTCCGGCGACACGAAGAAGGCTCGTCCCTTGTTGATCCGGGTCATCTGGTTGATGAACTCGGTCAGGTACGGCCCCCGCTCCAGCATGAATGTGTTGATGACGATGCGGTCCTGGGTGCAGCGCTTGACCTCACGCAGGGTCTGCTGGATCGTCTTGTAAGTCGGCGGATACGAGAACTGGGCGTGGCCGTTGTCCTCGAGGTGAGCGGTCGGCTCACCGTCGGTGATCATGATCACCTGGCGGTTGCCCCGGTGCTTGGCCAGCAGCGACCTCGCGAGCTGGAATCCGTGCTGCATGTTGGTGCCGTACACGTAGTCGTTCAGCGCCAGCTGAGGCAGCGTCTCCGGCTTCAGCTCGACCGCGTAGTTGGAGAAGCCGACGACGTACAGAGAGTCCCGCGGATACTGGCTGCGTATCAGTGAATCGAGCGCGATGGCGACCTTCTTGGCTGCAAGGAAGCAGCCGCGGAGGAACATCGACCGGCTCATGTCGATCATCAACACCGTCGAGGCCTGAGTCTGGTGCTCGGTGCGGTGCACGACGAAGTCCTGCGGCGCCATCTTGACCGGCACCTTGGGCCCTTCGCGAACCAAAGAGTTGAACAGCGTTTCCTTCAGGTCGAGAAGGAACGGATCGCCGTACTCGTAGTCCTTCAGCTCGTCGGACGTGTCCTGGCCCAGCCCACCCCGCCAGAGCTGGTGCTGGCCCATGCGCGTCTTCTTCAGCTGATCGAAGATGTCGCGCAGGGCCGACTGGCCGATGCGTCGCATCCCGCGCGGCGTGAGCTCCATCCGGCGTCCTTTGCGCTCAACATAACCGGCCTTCTCGAGCGTCTCGGTCACACGCCGGAGCTGGTCCAGGGCCTGCCTGGCCTCTGGTCCAAGCAACTGCTGCGCAAGCGAGCGGTCGACATCTTCGGGACGGAAGCTGCCGCGCTCGAGCTGTGACTCCAGCCGGTCCATCTGCTGCAGCCGGTCCATGAGCTGCATCGCCTCGCCCATGCTCAGCGGGTCCTCGCCGAAGAACGGATACCGTTCGCTCAGCTCTGACGGCGGCATCATCGCCTGCATGAAGCCGCCAAGCCGCGCGAGCTCCAGCCGCAGCGAGTCGTCCTGCAAGAGCGCGTCCATCATCTGACGCAGCTCCTCGCGCGCTTCCGGGCTCAGGCTCTGCATGAGTGACTGCATCTGGGCCATCTGCCGCTGCAGGTGCTCGAGCAGCTCATCCAGGCTGTTGATGCCGGGCGGGAACATATCGCCGAAGCGCTCCATGAAGCCGTTGAAGTCGGGCGTGCGGCCTTCCATCCGCTGCTCGAGCATCTTGTTGAGCTCCCGCACCATGTCGCGGACCCGAGACAGGTCCTGCCCCTCCATCTGCTGCAGCGAGCCCTTGATGCCCTGAAACATCTGGTCGACCATCTGCTTTTGCAGCTGCTGCATCAGGTCTTCGAACTTCTGGCGCGCCTCGGCGTCCACGAACTCG
>VBKD01000074.1 GCA_005888075.1 Chloroflexota bacterium | reverse complement strand
CGCCGTGTCCAACCTGACCATCAGCGGGCACGTGCTCGCGGTCGCCACCTCCGCGACGAGCTCGAACGGCGTCGTGAACTACTACGTCACCGTGCAGCTCAACCAGACCAACCCGGCCCTCAAGCAGGGCATGACCGCCAACGCGACCGTGACCGTGAGCCGTTCGCAGAACGCGCTCGCGGTGCCGAACCTGTCGATCAGCCGCCTGGCGGGACAGGCATACGTCAACGTCTACGCAAGCGGTCAGCAGGTCCAGACGCCCATCGAGACCGGCGTCGCCGGGGACCAGTTCACCGAGGTGACCGGCGGTCTCAACGACGGCGAGAAGATCGTCCTGCCAACCGTGAAGGCAGCGACCGGCGGCGGCACCCGGGGCACCGGCGGCGGCGGCACGTTGGGTGGCGGCGGGGGCGTCAGGGTCGGCGGATGATCACGCTCGAGGGAGTCACCAAGACCTACCGGATGGGCAAGTTCGAGGTCCATGCGCTCCAGGGCGTCGACCTTCACGTCGCCGAAGGAGAGTTCATCGCGATCATGGGCGCCAGCGGTTCCGGCAAATCGACGTTGATGAACATCATCGGCTGCCTCGATGTGCCGACAACCGGCCGTTACCTGCTCGACGGAACGGACGTAGCCGATCTCAACGAGGATCAGCTCGCGAAGATCCGGAACAAAAAGATCGGCTTCGTCTTCCAGAGCTTCAACCTGATCCCGCGCACCAGCGCGCAGCACAACGTCGAGATGCCGCTGATCTACGCAGGTGAGTCAGGCCGGGCGGCGCGGGCACGAGAGGCGCTCGGCGCAGTCGGTCTCGCCGACCGCGCCAATCACCAGCCCACCGAGCTCTCAGGCGGACAGCAGCAGCGTGCCGCCATCGCCCGGGCGCTGGTCACCAACCCGGCCATCCTTCTGGCCGACGAGCCGACGGGAAACCTCGACAGCGCATCCAGCGTCGAGATCATGAAACTGCTGGCCAACCTCAATGCCGAGCAGGGACGCACCATCGTGCTGATCACCCACGAGCACGACATCGCCCAATTCGCCAAGCGCGTCGTCGAGATCAAGGACGGCCGTGTCGTCAGCGACGAGCGAAAAGCCGCATGAACATCTTCGAGGCCGTGGGAGTGGCGCTGAACGGCCTGCTCTCCAACCGATTGCGCAGCTCGCTCACCATGCTCGGCATCCTGATCGGTGTCGCAGCGGTGATCCTCCTCGTCGCGGTCGGGAACGGCTCGAGCGTGCAGATCGACAACCAGATCCAGTCCCTCGGCGCCAACGTCATCTACGTCTATCCGTCCAACGCGAGAGCCGCGGGCGGAGTCTCGCAGGGCTTCGGCACCGGACAGACCTTGACCCAGGCCGACGTCGACGCCATCAACAGCCGCCAGCAGGACCCCAGTGTGGTCGCCGCCATCCCGATCGCCAGCAGCGCCGGCCAGATCACCTATGCGAACCAGAACTACTTCGCGCCGGTGACCGGAACCACCACGGCCTTTCCTCAGGTGCGCAACTACGACCTGGCGGAAGGCAGCTTCTTCACCGAAGACGACCTCGCCGCGCGTCACCGCGTGGTGGTGCTTGGCCCGACGGTGGTGACCAACCTGTTCGGCACCGCCGACCCGATCGGCCAGACCATCAAGATCAGCCGGCAGAGCTTTCGGGTGGTGGGCGTCTTCGCGTCCAAAGGCGGCACCGGATTCGGCTCCCAGGACAACGTCGTCGTGGCGCCCATCACCACGGTCTGGGCTTACCTGACCGGCTCGCGTGGGAAGGTCATCGGCCAGATCGTCGCGTCCGCCGCTTCGCCGAGCACCGTGACGCAAGCCGAAACCGAGATCACCACGATCCTCTTGCAGCGACATCAGATCTCCGACCCGACGCAGGCCGACTTTCAGCTCCAGAGCCAGCAGGACATCTTGAATCAGGCCAACTCGATCGCGGCCGCGCTCACGCTGGTACTCGGCGCCATCGCAGGCATATCCCTTGTCGTCGGTGGGATCGGAATCATGAACATCATGCTGGTCACGGTCACCGAGCGGACGCGCGAGATCGGCATCCGCAAGGCGATCGGGGCACGACGTCGCGATGTGCTGATGCAGTTCCTCATCGAAGCGATGGTGCTCAGCGGCCTCGGCGGTGCGCTGGGCATCGCCGTCGGCGCCGCGGTCGCGAGGGTCCTGCCCAGCATCCCGGCTGTGGCCAGCTCCAACTTCCCGACACCGGTCGTCTCCGGGCCATCGGTTTTCCTGGCCTTTGGCGTATCGGTCGCGATCGGACTTTTCTTCGGCATCTATCCCGCCAACCGTGCAGCCCGGCTGCACCCGATTGAAGCCCTGAGATACGAGTAAGGAGTGAGACGGTGAAGGTCTATGTCGTTGCGTTGCTGCTGGTCGTCGGCATCCTCGGAGGTTTCTACGGCGGGTACAAGCTCGGCCAGAACAATGTGAGCGCCAATACCACCACGCCGAATCAGTCGGCTCGCACCGGAACCAATGGGGGCGGATTCAACGGTGCCCGCGGAGTCGGCGCGGTCTGTCCCAGCCCCGGCGCTCCCTCCCCTTCACCAGGCGGTCAAGCGGTCGCGCGAGGGACGGTCACCAACCTCGCGTCGAGCTCCCTGACCATCACCAACACGAGTTGTGACATCAAGGTCAGCTTCGGCTCAACGGTCACCATCAACAAGCAGATCGCGGGCTCGACATCCGACCTCAAGAACAACCTGACCGTCACCATCACCGGAACCAGGCAGGCAGACGGCAGCATCCTCGCCCAGACGATTCAGATCGGCGGTGGCGGAGGTGCCTTCACCGGAAATCCGTCCGGCGGCGCGGCGCCCGCGGCGGGAGGCTGAGCACCGGGTAGCAAAGCGCTTTCCGGCCACGCAACATCCCAACAGCCGCCGAAGTACCGGTTCAGCCTATTTCCGAAACAATTGGCATCTGTGGACCGCATCCAGCTCCAGGGCATGTCATTCCAGGGCCGTCACGGTGTGCGGCCGGCCGAGCGCGAGAAGGCGCAGGAGTTCAAGGTCGACGTCGAGGTCGATTGCGACCTCAGAGAGCCTGGGCGGACCGACCGCCTGGAAGACACCATCGACTACACCAAGCTGCGCGCGATCGTGAGGGAGGTCATCGAAGGCGAACCTGTCAACCTGCTCGAGACGATGGCCGCAAGAATCGCCGAGCGGACGCTGCAGGTTCCCGGCGTCGCCGCCGTCTCGGTCCGGGTGGCGAAACGGCCCGCGAGCATGCAGCCGATCGAGGCCGCGGCCGTGCACATTAATAGGACGCGCGCATGACCATCGCCTATTTCGACTCTGGGTGAAGAGGTTCGGCTGGAGGTCCGGCGTGAGGCGCGCGGGCACGTCGGCGGCACGCGAGTGCTTGTGCACACCTCCGACCGCGTCGAGCGAACTCTGCCCGCGCTGCGCGGGGTGGTCGAGGAAGCTGACGCGCCGGATCGTGTCAAGACGCAGGCGCTCGACGCCATCAGCCGGCTGGCGCGCGCCGAGGCGCGCATTCACGGCATCAGCGAGGACCAGGTCCACCTGCACGAGCTCGGCGGCGCCGACACCCTGGTCGACGTGGTCGGTGCGTTCTGGCTGCTGCACAGCCTGGATGTCGAACGCGTCTACGCGTCACCGCTTCCCGCTCCACGCGGGCGCAAGGACGGGATGCCGCTGCCCGCGCCCGCGAGCCTTCGCGTCCTCGAAGGCTCGGGCGCCGTCATGCAAGCGGTCGACGATGACCGCGAGCTCGTGACGCCCACCGGAGCTGTGATCCTGGCCACGGTCGCACGCTTCGAAAGGCCGGCGATGTCGCTGCGCGGAGTCGGCTATGGCATCGGTTCACGCGACACGCCCGGCAACGCGCTTGCCGTCTGGATCGGTGATGAGGTCGCGCGCGAGACGGGCGTCGTCCTGGTCGAGACCAGCTTGGACGATATGGCGCCGAATGTAATCGCGGCGCTTTGCGAAGACCTGATGGCCGCGGGCGCCCTCGACGTCAGCGTCACGGCCACATTGATGAAAAAGGGGCGGCCCGGGCATCTGGTCAGCGTCATGTCCCCGCCGGACCTGGTGGCAAAGCTGAGCGACCATTTGATCCGGCACAGCACGACGCTGGGGGTACGCATCACTCGCGCCGAGCGTGTCATCGCCGGCAGACGCATCATCGAGGTCCAGACCGCGCTGGGATCGGCTCACGTCAAGGTCAAGGAGCTCGATGAGAAGCCGGTCGATGTCGCACCCGAATACGAGGACTGTCGGCGCATTTCACGCGAGACCGGCATCGACCTGCGCGAAGTGATGCGTGTCGTGTCCGAAGCCGCGCGGCGGGACCTGGGTCTTTCCTGAGAACGACAATGAACGCGTGACAGCACGCGTCCTCGACGGCAAAGCCGTCGCCAAGCAGATCTTCGACGATGTCGCGAATGCCGTCGCCGATCGGGTGGCGGCCGGACGATCCCGGCCGAAGCTGGCCACGGTGTTGGTCGGTGACGACGCGGCATCGAGGCAGTACGTCGAGCTCAAGCAGCGCAACGCGCGGAGCGTGGGCATCGAATCCGTGGACCACCGGTTGTCTGCTGAGACCACCACTGACGAGCTGCTCGAGCTCGTTGATCGCTTGAACCGCGACGAAACGGTGAGCGCGATCCTCATCCAGCAGCCGGCGCCAAGACAGATCGACATGGCTCGCGTCGTCGTCGCGCTCGACCCGGTGAAGGATGTCGACGGGTTCCATCCCTTCAACGCAGGGCTGGTCGCGCTCGGGTTGCCTGGTGGTGTCGAGCCATGCACCCCGGCGGGCATCGTCCTGCTCCTCGAGCGGTCCGGCGTCCCGATTGAAGGCGCCGATGCGGTGATCGTGGGTAGGAGCAACCTGGTCGGCAAACCGACGGGGCTGCTGCTGCTCAAGCGCCACGCGACCGTGACGTTGTGTCACACCCGAACGAAGGACCTCGCGAGTCATACGCGTGAGGCGGACATCTTGGTCGGCGCGGCGGGACGGGCGAATCTCATCAGCAGGGACATGGTCAAGCCTGGTGCCGCGGTGGTGGATGTCAGCACCAACTGGGTGGATGGCAGGCAGGTCGGAGACTTTGGGCCGGGCGTCGCGGATGTCGCCGGCTGGCTTTCGCCCAACCCCGGTGGGGTCGGTCCGATGACGCGCGCCATGTTGATCAAGAACACGTACGAAGCAGAGCTGCGCCGCAGGCCTTGACGTACCAGGAGGCGCTCGACTACATCTCGAAGCAAGGCCGCTTCGCGATGAAGCTCGGCACCGAACGGACGCGAGCCATCCTCGATCGGCTCGGCGCCCCGGATCAAGACATGAAAGGGGTGCTGGTCGCCGGCACCAATGGCAAGGGCTCGACCGGCGCGTGCCTGACCTCCATCCTGAGGGCAGCCGGGCACAACGTCGGTTTCATGCCGAAACCGCATCTCATCTCGTACACCGAACGCATCCAGGTGGACGGCCGGCCGATCAGCGAGCGCGACTTCGCCGACGCGCTTCAGGGCTTGATTCCAACCTTTGATGAGGTCGCTGAGGAGATGGGCCGTCCGACCGAGTTCGAGATGCTCACCGCGATGGCCGTTGCATATCTCGCACCGCGGACGGACCGGCTGGTTTGCGAGGTCGGGCTTGGCGGCCGCCTTGACGCGACGAACGCTTTGAATCTCGGCGTCGCTGTGGTCACCAACGTCGACCTCGATCATCAGAAGTACCTCGGCGACACCATCGAAGAGATCGCGCGCGAGAAGGCGGCAATCATCAAACAGGGCAACCAGGTGATCACCGGAAGCCAGGGACCCGCCCTGCAGATCGTCGAGGAGAGTGCGCGGCGATCATCGGCGCAGCTGTGGCGCCTCGGCGAGGAGATCGAGGTGGACGCAGTACCACGCGGATGGGACGGCTTCACGATTCGGGTGACGGGTCCGGGCTTCGACCGTGTAGACCTCGAGCTCCCATTGCTCGGTGATTACCAGCCGTCCAACGCTGCCCTCGCCGTGGCCGCAGCGCACGTGCTCGACGGCGTCGACGATGGCGCGGTGAGGAAGGGACTCGCCAGCACGCGGTGGCCGGGCCGCCTTCAGGTCATCGCGAACCGTCCCCGGGTGATCCTGGACGGAGGACACAATCCGGCCGCGCTGACCAAGGCTGGAACTGCCCTACGGCGGCTCATCGGCTCGGAGAGGCTCGTGGTCGTGTTCGGGATGCTCCGCGAACGCGATCCGCAGGAGCTCTTCAAGGCACTGCGAACCGTGCGCCCCGATGCCGTTGTCTTCACCGATCCGGCGAGTGCGGCCGGGCACGCGCACGAGCCGCGGATGCTGGCTTCCCTATACGGGGCCGGCTCCCTGGCGGTGCAACCCGCGAGCGCCGCGCTCGATCGCGCGCGCGAGCTTGCCGGCAGCGATGGAAACGTGCTGGTGTGCGGATCGCTGTACCTGGTTGGAGAGATCCTGTCCCAAAGTCAAACCACTAGGCTGTGACGATGCAACAGGGGACCGGCGAACGTTGGTACCGAGGTTCTGACCGAATCGTGGGCGGTGTCTGTTCCGGTCTTGCTTCAGGACTTCACGTCGACCCCCTGTGGGTTCGCGTCGCGTTCGTGCTTCTCGCGCTAGTGCAAGGGATCGGGGTCCTTGTCTACCTGGTCCTCTGGATCTTGATGCCGGAGCGTGTGGAGGGCCGGCCGGAAGGTAGGTCGGGATTCGATTCGGTGATGTCCGATATCCGCCGCGGCTGGGGCGAGATGTCGGACCAGCTCTTCGGCCCGCGTCCGGTTGCGCCTCCGGGCCAAAGCGAGGCGCATGCGGTGCTACCCACAGGGCCTCCCCAGGTTCATGCCGCCTGGAGCCGCCCGTCAGTTGTGCTCGGTGGCGTCCTCATCGTCGCGGGCTTGCTGTTTCTCGCCGAAAACCTTGGGTTCGTGACCTGGAGTGTCATCTGGCCTGCCGTTTTGATCGTGATTGGCGTCTTGCTTCTGCTTCGGGCCCTTCCAAAACGCACGTAGGTCGATCCGCCAATCGCGATCGGCTGCGTGAACGAAGCGCAGAGTCAGATAGACGCTGCCCGCGAGCATGGGCAGCAACAGGATCAACCCAAGCGCGGCCCACAAGATGTCGCCGCTGATCGCGAGTCCACCGAACAAGATGATGGAGAGGACGATCCCGATGCCGCCAATGACAAGATCGTTTGCCGTGCGCGTCTCCTGTGATGCCGTCGTTGACTTAGATGGCGCACGCGCTGCATCGCGCGACGGACGCGCGGCGCTGAAGATTCCGTAGAGCAATAGGGCGAGCCCGGCCAGACCACCGAGCAAGGCAACGACCTCGGCGATCAAGCCCTGACGACTGTCGGCGACCCGGGTGCCCGCTGCGAAGGCAATGCCGATCAGTGCAATCCCGATGAGCAGTAGTAGGCGGCGCACTAGCTCACCTTGACCGCAATGTTCTTGTGCGATCGACACGTTTCGCGGGACATTCCAAGCTCTCCTGATTTGCGGATCACGTTCCACATCGTCGCTTGCGACGTGCGCATGTGGTGCTCTGAAAAAAATTCTTGTGGAAAACAGGGAGCGGGTGCTTTCCCGCGAGTGCCATACGGCATAGAATCACTCCCCATGGTCGGAGGGGGCGTCAGCTACAGCGCGCCCTTTCAACGCGCTATCGAGTTGATTGGAAAGCGGTGGACCGGAGCGGTCGTTCGATCGCTGCTTCCTGCACCCGCGCGTTTCAATCAACTGCTCGCCGGCATCCCTGGGATCAGCGATCGAGTCCTCACCGAGCGTCTTCGCGAGCTCGAGACAGAAGGCATCGTTGAACGCCTGGTCGACCCAGGTCCCCCCGTGCGCGTGAGCTATCGACTGACAGCGCGTGGTCGCGCGCTCGAACCGGTGCTGAGCGCGGTATCCGACTGGGCGGAAAGCTGGTTGACCGCCTCCGCCGCCGCGGTGGGCTGAGCCGCGACTCACCTCAGCGACACCTCTTCGAGGGCCCTCCCTCCTCCGCCAGGTCTGCCCTCCCCCGCCGACCATCCTGACCGGAGCTTAGGATCAGGCAAAATCGAAGACAACCCAGGCTGTTAAGGACTCAAGAGGGGATGGGAAACACGACTGATAGGCTTTACCGAATGCCGATTGGCGACTTTTTGCGCCGGCGGCCCGACGCTCAGGCTTGCCAGGCCTGCGGCGCGCCACTTCCGCACGGCGCTGTGTTCTGCCCTTCCTGTGGCGTCAGGGCGGACGATCCGCACGCTGAGCCTCTGCACATCGTCGATCGGACCACCGGCCTCTTCAACGACCGCTTCGTGCGACCTGTCCTCGAGGATGAGCTGGCGCGGGCCCACCGCTACCAGCGCAACCTGGGGGTGCTTTTGATCGAGGCCAACGGCGCGGGCGAGCCGGATGACGCCCTCAAGACCATGGCCGCCGCGCTCGCGAGCACGGTCCGAGACGTGGACACGCCCGGCGTGCTGAGCCGCACGCCCCCGCAGCTGCTCGCCATACTGCCGGACACCGACGTCGCGGGCACCGCTCATGCCGCCAACCGGGTCCTGGCCGCCGTCAACGAGGCGCTCAAGCAGCAGGGAGGCCAGGCGGCTGTCGGGCTGGTGTGCATCCGCCCCGGCCAGCGCGTGCGCGCGGGCGCCGTGATCGAGAGTGCCGGCCGCTCGCTCCGTTCCGGCCGGCCCGAGATGATGGGCAAGCCCGCCTGAGGGAGTAGGCTCGGCCACGAGTGGCCAACTCGACCGCGCTAGAGATGTACCTGATCCGTCACGGCGAGACGGAGTGGAGCATGAGCGGACAGCACACCGGAACCACCGACCTTCCCCTGACCCCTCGCGGCGAACAGCGCGCCGCCGCACTTCATGACCGCCTCAGCCAGATCCACTTCGACGCCGTGTTTTCCAGCCCGATGCAAAGGGCCAGGCGGACGGCCGAGCTCGCCGGATTCGGAAATCCGCAGGTCACCCCGCTGCTGCAAGAGGTCGACTACGGCAAATACGAGGGGTTGACCAGTGCACAGATCAAGGCCATGAACCCCAACTGGGAGCTTTTCCGAGACGGTTGTCCGGGCGGGGAGACGCCCGAGCACGTATACGCCCGGGCACAGGCCTTCATCGAGCTGGCGTCGGCGCAGGGCGGCCGGATCCTCGCTTTCGGTCATGGCCACTTTCTTCGAGTGATCGGGGTGGCCTGGATCGACGCCGCAATCGTGCTCGCGGGGCGGTTCTATCTGGACGTGGCGACGCTCAGCGCCCTACGCCACGATGACCGCGGTCGCGTGATCGCGGTGTGGAACGCCGGCTAGCGCTCAAGCCACCCGAGCCGGGCTAAGGCGACCACGGCGCCAGCCCAGCGCGGGGGCCAGCCCTCATGCCTTCCGGCGCAGCGACCACGTTCGGCTTCGGACGCCAGGCAAACCCGCGAACACCAGGTAGGCGGATGTCGGCACGTCTGCGTGGTAGGTGTGCCGCTCACCCGGGTTGATCAGCAGCATCTCGCCGATCCCGACCTCGCCCGACTGGCTTCCGTCGTCGAAATGAAGGCGCCCCGCGGTCACGATCAAGGCGACCGGAATCGCGTTTCGGTGTTCGGGCACGTCCTGCCCCGCCTCGAGCTGCAGCCCGACCACGCGCATCGATCCGCAGTCGGCGATCTGCTCGAAGCCAAATGCCTTCGGGCGCTCACCGGTGTTGGGCGGTGGCTCTCGCACAGTCGACTATCATGCCGCCCGCCCGTCCGGCGCCGCCCACCCGTCGGCGTCGCGACAAGCGCCGTCCGTCCGGGTTCGCGCCAAGCACCGCCCCTCGCCCCATCGACGGCCAGGCGTGCGTCACCATCTCCGATGTGGAAATCATCCACGCGACCGGCATCGATGGCGCCCGGCAGGCGCACGGGCTCGTTGTCGTCATCGACGTGCTCCGCTCTTTCACCGTGAGCGCTTACGCGCTCGACGGCGGAGCCCGCGAGTGCCGCCTGGTTCCGACCATCCCTGAAGCGCTGGCCCTGGCGGCCGGCATCCCCGGCTCGGTCATATGCGCTGAGGTCAATGCCTTACCCGTCGAAGGCATACCGATCAGCAACTCGCCGACCCAGATTCGCGAGGTCGACATGAAAGACCGCATCCTCGTCCAGCGTTCGACCTCTGGGGTCCAGGTTGTGGCCGCGATACGTGAGGCAGACATCTTTGCGGCGAGTCTGGTCGTCGCCCGAGCGACAGTTCAAGCCTGCCTGTTAAGAAAGCCCGCCACCCTGACGCTCATCGCCTCGGCGGACCATCCGGAAGACCACGCTTGCGCCCAATACATGGAGGGACTCATCCGGGGTAACGAGCACGATCACGAACCCGATCACGAACCCGATCACGAACCCGACATCGACCAGCTCCTCGAGCCCCTCCGCGCGAGTGACCGCTACCGCAGAGTGATGACCGGCGCCTGGCCTGGCTTCCCACCCACCGACCTCGACCTGTCCCTGCAACCGAACCTGTTCAACTTCGCCATGCCAGTAACACGCCATGAGGGCTATCTGCAGCTCACCAAGCTCAACCCCTCCTCGCCAACAACCAACCAACACCGAAGCAACTAACATCTCCGTAGGCACCAAGGGAATCCGGTGTGAGACCGGAGCTGTCGCGCAACTGTGAGCGGGGAGCCTCCGTCCGGGAAATGCCACTGAGGTAACGCAGCAAACGGACCTCGGGAAGGCGGACTGGGGCGGCGATCCGCAAGCCAGGAGACCTGAACGCCTGATTGCACCCCGTCCGCGCGCAACGGCACGGAAGCTCCTGGCGGTCGGCTTTCAGCAGCGCGTTCGGGAAAAAGGCTGACCGCCTGGAGGAAATAGCGTGCGCAAGCACCTCATATGGGCCAGCGCGACACTGGCCCTAGCCCTCGTCTCGGTCAACGCGTGCGGAGGCTCGCCCTCAATCGGTTCCGGCCCTGCCAGCCCCACCAGCACCTGCGTCAACGCCGGCGCTCCCCACTTCGCGTACGTGGTGGTTCAACACCAGGCGGGCACTACGGTTCAGAAATGCGTCGGCTTCACCGGCGACTCCATCGACGGCTCAACCCTGATGGACCAGTCGGGCGTCGAGTTCGCGACCCAGACCTTCAGCTTCGGCAAGGCCGTTTGCCAGATCGACAAGGAGCCGGCCAAGTACGACAAGTGCTTCGCCGACACGGGTCCGAACTGGTCCCTCTTCATCGACGCCGGCGGCTCCTGGACCGCGGCGCAAACCGGGTATACGCAGGTCACCCTGCACGACAAGGACGCCTTGGGTTGGCGCTACACGGCGGACCAGAACGCGTCTCCGCCCCCGCTGCCCAAATCCAAATGAACTCGACCCCATCTGAAGAGTGAGCTGAAACAAATGAACGCACGGGCGGTGGCAGCCTGGTCGGGCGCCTGCCTGTTCATTGTCCTGCTCACTTCCAACCCCGCGTACAAGGCACTGGTGCTGGCGGCGGCGTTCACCTCTGTTGCCGCCGCCGGCATCGCCCCATCCCGGATGCGACGCCTCCTGGCCGGCGTCGCGCTGATCGCCGCCTTCGACGCAGGCTTGAACTTCGTCTCGGCGCACCTGGGCCGCACCGTCCTGTTCAACCTGCCGGACGGGATCCCCGCCATCGGCGGCCCGTACACGCTGGAGGCGCTCGCTTTCGGCGTCTCGGGCGGCATGACCATCGCCGCCGCGATCCTCGCGGCTTCTCCCTTCTCGCTCATCCTGCGCCCGCACGAGGTCGTCGACGCGCTCCCGGCGGCCCTGTCACGCACCGGCACCGCCATCGCTGCCTCGATGAACCTCGTCCCTTCCGTCGCCGGCTCCTTCATGCAGGTCAGCGAAGCCCAGCGCCTGCGTGGCTGGCGGCCACGAGGACCTCGATCCTGGGCCGAGGTCGTGGTGCCGGTCGTCATGACCAGCGTCGAAGGCTCGATCCAGCTCGCCGAGTCCATGGAGGCGAGGGGCTTCGGTTCCGGGCCCCGCACTTTTCTGCTGCCGTCGCGCCTCCAGGCCAAAGATTGGACGCTCGTGGCCGCCGCGGCCCTGGCGGTCATCCTGTTCGTGACGAGCCAGGTCGCCGGCTGGGCCGCCGACTGGTATCCATACCCGTCGCTCGAGCTTCCAAGGATCGACATCGCGCCCCTCATAGCCTGCGGACTGCTCTTTGCACCGGTGCTGGTATGGCGATCGCGCGACTGACCGACCTCACTTACTGGTATCCGAACGGCCAAAAGCCGGCGCTGGACCATATCGACCTCAGCCTGGGGGACGGCCTGACCGTCGTGACCGGGCCATCCGGCGGCGGTAAGTCGACCCTGCTGCGCGTGCTCAACGGTCTCGTTCCGCACTTTTACGGCGGACGGATTTCCGGCAAGGCCGAGGTCGCGAACCTGAACACCATCGAGACACCGACCCGCCACCTCGCGCGGACTGTCGGATTTGTTTTCCAGGACCCTGAGCTGCAGGCCGTCTACGACGCCGTCGACCACGAGGTCGCATTCGGGCTGGAGAACATCGGAGTCCAACCGAAGGAGATGCCGGAGCGCATCGAGGAAGCCCTGCATGACGCCGGCGCGGAGCATCTCAAAGGCCGCAGGATCCCGCAGCTGAGCGGTGGTGAACGCCAGCGGGTTGCGCTCGCGTCGGCGCTTGCCATGAGGCCACGCGTCGTGGTGCTGGACGAGCCGACCTCCCAGCTCGATCCCGAGGGCGCCGCCCTGGTCCTGGCCGCGGCCATGCGACTCAAGCAGCAAGGACTCTCAGTGATCATCTCGGAGCACCGGCTCGACCGCCTCGCGCCGGCCGCCGACGTGCTGATCGTCGTGGAGCAGGGCAAGGCCACGGACGTGGAGCCAGACACGTGGCGGGCTGCGGATTACGTTGCCGCGCCCCCTCGGCTCGGCAGCCCAGGTCAACAGGCCTGGTCGCTCACCAAAGTGACCGCGGGCTTCGGGACCTCGATCGTCCTGGACGGAGTCGACCTGGCGGGCCGGCACGGCGAGGTGGTAGCCCTCAGCGGCCCCAACGGTTCCGGCAAGACAACCCTCCTGCGCATCATCGCCGGCACCCTGGCCCCGCTGGCCGGCAGGGTCGAGCGCAGGCCAGGCCGCATCGCATACCTGCCGCAGAACCCCACGGCCCTCCTCCACCGCCCGACCGTCCGCTCCGAGGTCGAGCTCACGCTGAATCGCGCCGGCGAGTCCGAAAAGCCGGAAGCCATCCTCGGCGCCCTTGGCCTGATCAATGTCGCCGAGCGCTATCCACGGGACCTTTCATGCGGCGAGCGCCAGCGGGCCGCGCTGGCCGCCGTGCTCGCGGGGCGGCCGGACATCGTCTTGCTCGACGAACCGACCCGCGGCATGGATGCTTCAGCTCGCAAATCGCTCGTGCAGCTGATAGCGACGCTCCGCGACAAAGGTTCGGCGATCGTGCTGGCGACTCACGACGCCGCGCTCCGAGACGCTCTGGCCGACCGCGTGATCCACCTGGCCGCCGGCAAGGCCACGCCGCAAGCTCAACGGGCGGCGACCGCATGAAGAACGTGCTTCCGGTCGGCGCCGTCTCGCTGGTCGGGCTCGTCCTGTTCTGCTGGCCCTTTTTCGGCAGCGGGCTTCCCGACAACACGCCGGCCTGGGCGTTGATGCTCGCCTGCGTCGCGGGCCTCCTGCTGGTCGAAACCGGCACCCGGCAGATGGACTCCCGCGCCATTGCGCTGCTGGCGGCGCTCGCCGCGATCGACGCAGCGCTGAGACTCGCGTTCATCGTCGGGATCGGCGGCTTCAACCCGATCTTCTTTCTCGTGCTGTGCGCTGGCTATGTCTTTGGCACGACCTTCGGCTTCATGGTCGGCGCGCTGTCGATCCTGGTCTCGGCGCTGGTCGGAGGCGGTATCGGCCCATGGGTCCCTTACCAGGTGTTCGGGCTGGGCTGGGTCGGTGTGGCGGCGGGCCTTGCCGGCCGCTGGAGACACTCGACGCCCGGCTTCCGCGACGTCATCGCGCTGGCCGCCGTCGGCGCGGTGATGGGCTATGTCTTCGGCGCGCTGCTCGACGTGACGGTCTGGATTCCCGTCTACCGCGGCAATCCAACTCTGGGCTGGTCCGCCGGCATGCCCGCCGCCACGGCGGTGCAGCATTTCGCGCGCTTCTACCTCCTTACATCCTTCGCTTACGACTCGTTTCGAGCCGGCGGCAACGTGGTCATGGTGCTGGCCCTGGGCGCGCCGGTGATGGCCGCGCTCTCCCGCCTCCGCGCGCGCCTCACCTTCGAGGTCGTGCCGGCGTGAAGTTCGACGCGTTCCGAAGCCTCTGCCTCCAGCTACCCGAGGCGGAGGAGCGCGAGACCTGGGGCGAGGCGACCTTTCGCGTCCGCGGCCGCATCTTCGCCATGGGCTCGCCCGAAGGCACCTCGGTCTCGGTCAAAGCGAGCCTCGACGACCAGGCGGGTCTGGTCGCGATGGACGCTAAGACCTTTTCGGTCTCGGCGTATACGGGTCGCTTCGGCTGGGTGACCGCAAGGCTGTCGCGCCTGAATCCTGACCTGGCGGAGCGGCTGCTGAGAAACGCTTGGGAGCGGACCGCCCCCAAGCGCCTAACAGCTCAGGCCAGCAGGTCGAACGCCGGCGGTCAGAACGCCCGGCGCCGGGCGTAGCCACGACCCCCACCCAGCAGACGCACGAGCACCAGGAGGATGGCCGCACCGATGAAGGCCATGATCATCTGGGTGATGATCGGGTGGCCCGCTATGCCGACGCTGAAATGGAGCACGCCGGCCAGCAGGAAGCCGCCGATAAAGGCTCCGATGATGCCGATCACGATGTCACCCAGCAGCCCCAGGCCATGGCCCAGGGCGAGGTGGCTCGCGAGGAAACCGGCGACAAAGCCGACCAGGCACCAGATGAGGATCGTATCCAGATCCAGGGTGAACGGCTGACCATTGATCGTGATGACCATGTGGGTTTACTCCCCCTTACAACGAATTAAATTGGCACTCAGGAAACGCACCGAGGGGGCAAATCCCCCTCTCCCCGCAGGGAGAGGAACATGGGAGCAGACTCCCTCTCCCCGCAGGGGAGAGGGCTGGGGAGAGGGCGACGGGAAATACACCGCGGAACGAACTCCCGGCTAAGCGACCTTCCCCGCCAGCTCCTGCAGCGCCGCGCCCAGGACCCGGATGAAGGTCGGGTAAGGCTGGATCACGTCGGCCAGGACCCGCAGCGGAGTCCCGACCTTGAGCGCGAGCAGGAGCTCCCCGAGGATCTCCCCCGCCCGCGGACTGACGATGGTCGCACCCACGAGCACGCCGCGCTCGCGGTCGCCGACCAGCTTCAAAGCACCGCCGTGGAAGTCGGCGATGTAGCCACGGGCCGCCTCGCCCGGGTCCGCCGACGCCACCACCACATCGATTCCGCGCTGGCGCGCCGCGGCCTCAGACAACCCGACTGACGCCACCTCCGGGTCGCTGAACGTGACCCGAGGCACCGCGCTGTGGTCCGCGCGAGCATCCTCACCGCGCAGGCGCCGCGCCACGATCTGTGCGTGGTAGTAGGCAAGGTGCGTGAAGCCGCCGATGCCGGTGATATCTCCGGCTCCATAGATGCCGTCTCGGGCCTGGAGGGTCGCCGGGTCGACCTTGAGCCAGCCACGCTCGGTCTGGGTCAGGCCGGCGCTCAGCCACGCCTCGAAGTTCGGCCTGCGGCCGGTGGCGACCAGCAGCCGGTCGCCCGCGACGATGGCCCCTGACTTCAGATGCAGCAGCACGTCAGAGGCCTGGTTCTCCACCGCCATGCATGAATCGCCGACGGTGACCTCGATCCCATCGGCCTGGAGATGAGGCAGCAGGGCGGCGCCCGCCTCCGGCTCCTCGAGCCCGAGAAACCGGGGTCCCGCCTCGACGATGGTGACCTTGGACCCAACCCTGGCGAACGCCTGGGCGAGCTCGACGCCAACGGCCCCGCCACCCAGCACCACCAGCCGTTCCGGCAGCTCGCGGGGAACGGCCGCCTGCCGGTTCGTCCAGTACTCGATCTTGTCCAGCCCTTCGATCTGCGGTATCGCGGCGGTGCTGCCGTTGGCGATCACCACCGCCTTTCGCGCCACGAGCTGTTCACCGCCCACCTCGACGGTGCGCAGGTCGACCAGCTTCCCCGCACCCCGGAACAGCTTCGCCCCGGTCGCCTCCAGCGCCGCGGCAGGCCGCGAGTCGTCGAGGTCTCGCGCCATCCAAAGCACTCGCTTGGAAACTTTCGGAAAGTCCACGTCCCACTCGACACGCGAGGCGGCCAGCGTGCGCGCACGCCCCGCTTCCTCGAGAGTCTCTCCAGAGCGGAGAAACGTCTTGGATGGGATGCAGCCCCAGTAAGGACACTCGCCTCCCACGAGCTCACGCTCGATGACTGCGAGCGATATGCCGCTGCCCTGAAGCAGGTCCGCCAATGCTTCACCCGCCACGCCGCCGCCCAGACTTACGACGTCAAACTCCTGTGGCACTCCGCTCGCCTCCTTGCGCACTCGCAACTCGCAGTGACTCCAGCAATGACGTGGCGGTGAACGCTCCGACGTAACGCTCGCCGTCGAACACCGCCGCCTTCTCCGTCGGACTCCCCAGCGCCGCCGCGAACGCCTCCGTCAAGTTGCTCGTCAGCGGAACGCGCGGTTCGCCAGGGGCGGGCCCCGCCGCGCGATGGTCGAGGGTGGCCGGATCGATCCGCGCCACCGACATGCGTCGCACCAATCTCTCGCCGCCCAAGAACTCCGCGACGTAAGCGCTCGCCGGCCGGGTGAGGATCTGATCGGGCGTGTCGTACTGAGCGATCTCACCCTGCATCTTCATCAGGCAGATGCGGTCGCCGACCATCACAGCCTCGTCGATGTCGTGCGTGACAAACACGACGGTCTTGCGCATCGAGCGCTGGATGTTGATGAACTCGTGCTGCAGCCGCTCGCGCGTGATGCGGTCCACCGCGCCAAACGGTTCGTCCATCAAAAGGATGGGAGGATCGGCGCCCAGGGCTCGCGCGAACCCGACACGCTGGCGCTGCCCACCGGACAGCTGGTGCGGAAAACGGTCCCGATACTCGCGCGGAGGAAGCCCGACCAGCTCGAGCAGCTCGTCCACCCGCTTGTTGATGCGTTGGCGATCCCAGTTCCACAGGCGGGGTACGGTGCCCACGTTGTCGCCCACGGTCATGTGAGGGAACAGCCCGGTCTGCTGGATCACGTATCCCATCTTCAAGCGCAGAGCGGCCGGGTCCGTGGACCGCGTGTCTTCGCCATCGACCAGGATGCGACCGCCGTCAGGGTCGATCAGCCGGTTGATCATGCGCAACGTCGTCGTCTTGCCGCAGCCTGAGGGACCGATCAGGACGCAGGTCTGCGCGTCTGGGATGTCGAGCGTCAGATTGCGCACAGCGTTGGACCCGCCGGCGAACTGCTTGCTGATGTTCTCCAGGCGGATCACGACTCGTTTACCGTAATCCACAATGACGAGCCGCCTATTCCTGGCGACCTACGTCGACCCCTGGGTCAACTGGGACTGGCTCTCCACGCACGGCCAGCTGTTTCTCGCCGCGCTCCTCCAGCACGTGACACTTACAGTGATCGCAGTCGGGGTCGGGCTCGCGATCTCG
>VBKD01000148.1 GCA_005888075.1 Chloroflexota bacterium | reverse complement strand
GATAAAGGCATGGTCGAAGACCCGAGCGATCTCTACCGGCTGAGCAAGGAGCAGGTGATGGAGCTCGACGGCTTCGCCGACAAGTCCGCGCAGAACCTGGTGGACCGCATCTCGGCCAGCAAGCAGCCGCCCCTGAGCCGTTTCCTTTACGCGCTCGGCATCCCGCAGGTCGGTGGTGCGACCGCAGAGCTGCTCGCTGCCGATTTTGGCAGCGTCGAGCGGCTGCGTCAGGCAAGCGGCGAGGAGCTGACCCAGGTCGAAGGCGTCGGCCCGAGCCTCGCGCGCGAGCTACGCCTCTATTTCCAGGGTCACGGCGGCGAGCTCGTCGACAAGCTCCTGACGGTAGGCGTCGAGCCGCAGGTGGTTGAGGCGCCCGGCGAGGGTCCGCTCACGGGCAAGACCTTTGTCTTCACGGGCACGCTGGAGACGATGAGCCGGCCCGACGCGGAGGCGCTGGTCAAAAAGCTTGGCGGCAAGGCAGTGTCGAGCGTGAGCTCCAAGACGGACTACGTCGTGGCGGGGCCGGGCGCCGGTTCCAAGCTGGACAAGGCCCAGAAGCTGAAGGTCACCGTCCTGGATGAGCAGCAGTTCCTGTCGCTCGCGCCGAAATAACTACACTCGGGTGAGACTCCGATGCAGGTGAGCGAAGCGAGAATGCCCAGCCGTCCGGTCCCGTCGCCCAACTGGGTTTCGTGGACGCTGGTCGCCGGCTCGGCGATTCTTTTCGTCTGGGGTTTTTACGTCCTCACCTTCCTGTCCGAACCTTCAGCCGTCGGGCGAGTGCTGGCGGCCCTGGTGCTGATTGGCGGCGGATCCGTCGTGACGGCTGTGCTCGGGATCGCCGGCGCGGCCGGCGTCTCGAGGCAGGCGTCGTGGGGCCGCTCGGTTGCCCTGGTCGCCTCGATCTTGATGACCCTGAGCGTGGTCGGAGCCATCGCCGGAATCCCTGCGTTGATCGGCACGCTCTCCGGCAGCGACTCGGACTCGAACTAAGCTAAAAGCGCGTGCCGCTCTCCAAAGACGAAGTCCGTCATGTCGCCATGCTCGCGCGCCTCGGCCTCGAGCCGGGCGAGGAGGAGTTTTACTCCGAGCAGCTCAGCAGCATCCTCGAGCACATCGATCGCCTGCAGCAGCTCGATACTGAAACGATCGCGCCGACCGCGCAGGTGGTCGAGGTCTCGAACCCGCTGCGCGAGGACGTGCCGCGTCCTGGGCTGACCCAGGAGGATGCGCTCGCCAATGCTCCCGCGGCCGTCAACGGGATGTTCCGCGTGCCGTCGATCCAGGAAGAAACGTGATCGACCTCACGGAGCTGACGATCAAGGACGCGGCGCGGCTGCTTCGCCTGGGTTCAGTTTCAGCGGCTGATCTGGTGACCGCGCACGTGGAGCGGATCGAGCGCTTGGATCGCCATGTGAAGGCATTCCTTCGCTTCACACCCGAGCTCTGGGAGCGGCAGGCGGAGGAAGCCGATCGCAAGCTGCGTGCGGGCGATGCGGGACCGCTGACGGGCATCCCGATGGCGGTCAAGGATGTGCTCTGCGTTCGTGGCGTCGAAACCACGGCCGGGTCGCAGATCCTTCGCGGGTTCAAGCCGCCGTACACGGGCACCGCCGTGTCGCGTCTTTTTGAGGCGGGCGCGCTGATGCTCGGCGTCACGAACTGCGACGAGTTCGCCCTGGGAAGCTCCACCGAGAACTCCGGTTACTTCCCGACGCACAACCCGTGGGACGTGGATCGGGTTCCGGGTGGAAGCTCCGGCGGGAGCGCGGCCGCGGTCGCCGCGGGGGAGGCGATCTTCGCGCTGGGCACGGACACCGGCGGTTCGATCCGCCAACCCGCCGCGCTTTGCGGAGTCGTCGGCATGAAGCCGACCTACGGGCGGGTCAGCCGGTACGGGCTCATCGCTTTCGCTTCGAGCCTCGACCAGATCGGACCTTTCACTCGCTCGGTCGACGACGCGGCGCTCGTCCTGTCGGTGATGGCGGGCAACGACCCGTTGGATGCGACGTCGTCAGAGCGATCGGGCGGCGAGGTGTTGAACAACTACGGAGCCGGCGTGAAAGGCATGCGACTCGGAGTGCCGCGTGAGTACTACGACGTGCAGGGCATCGAACCTGGCGTCAAGGCGGCGATCGATCAGGCGATCAAGGTGCTGCGCGACCAGGGGGCGGAGATCGTCGACGTCTCGCTGCCGCACACCGACTACGGGCTTGCCGCCTACTACATCATCGCGCCGGCGGAATGCTCCTCCAACCTCGCGCGGTTCGACGGCGTGAGGTACGGCATGTCCGAGGTGGACGCACCGAACATCACCGAGGCATACATGCGGACGCGCCGCAAGGGGTTTGGAGCCGAGGTACGGCGGCGCGTGATGCTTGGCACATATGCGCTGTCGAGCGGTTACTACGACGCCTACTACTTGAAGGCGCAGAAGGTGCGGACCCTGATCAAGCGCGATTTCGACCAGGCGTTCGAAAGGTGCGACGCGGTCATCAGCGCGACCTCGCCCACGGTCGCGTTTCCACTTGGCGCCAAAACACAGGATCCGCTCTCGATGTATCTGTGCGATGTGTTGACGCTCGGCGGCAACCTCGCGGGCCTGCCGGGGATCAGCGTGCCGTGCGGGATGTCGGAGGGGCTGCCGGTTGGTCTGCAGGTCCTCGGGCCGCAGTGGGGCGAGAACCTCGTGCTGCGAGTGGCGCGGGCCTATGAGCAGGCCAGCGGCGTGAAGGCGGAGGTTGCCTCGTTTGCCTGACGGTTGGGATGTGGTGATCGGCATGGAGGTCCATGTCCAGCCGCGCACGCGCACGAAGATGTTCTGCGGCTGCGCCGTGGCCCCGCTGAATGCAGCGCCCAACTCCTACGTGTGCGAGATCTGTCTTGGCTTGCCGGGCACGCTGCCTGTGATCAACAAGGCGGCCGTGGAGGCGTGCCTCAAGTCGGCGCTCGCGCTGAGCTGCGAGATCCCGCGGCACACGAAGTTCGATCGCAAGAACTACATGTACCCGGACCTGCCGAAGGGATACCAGATAAGCCAGTACGACCTGCCCATGAGCGTGAACGGTCATCTCGAGCTGAACGGGCGGAAGATCCGCATCCGCCGCGTGCATCTCGAGGAGGACACCGGCAAGCTGGTCCATGCCGGCGACAAGCTGCACAAGGCATGGGAGTCATTCGTCGACCTGAACCGCGCCGGCGTGCCGCTGATGGAGATCGTCACAGAGCCGGATCTTCGCTCCGCGGACGAGGCTCGCGATTACGCGATGGAGCTGCGAACTCTGCTGCGCATGATCGGCGTCTCAGAAGCAGACATGGAGAAGGGCCAGCTGCGCGCCGAAGCCAACGTGTCCGTCAATCGGGAGGGTTCGAGTGAGCTCGGGGTCAAGACAGAGTTGAAGAACATCAACTCGTTTCGTGCGCTGCATCGCGCGATTCTCTATGAGGTGGACCGCCAGACGAAGCTCATCGAGTCGGGTGGCGCTGTGGAGCAGGAGACGCGCGGCTGGTCCGAGGCGGAGCAGCGTACTTTCTCGCAGCGCAGCAAGGAGTTCGCAGAGGATTACAGATACTTCCCTGAGCCCGACCTGCCCCCGCTGGAGATCGATCCGGACTGGGTCGAGGACCTGCGGCGGACCCTGCCGGAGCTCCCGGGAGCCCGTCGCACGCGGCTCACCTCGCAGCACGGCCTGTCCGCGGCGCAGGTGGCGGTCATCGGCGGCGATCGAGACCTGGCGGACCTGTACGAAGGCGCCGTGGCGCAGGGAGCGCCCACGCAGCCGACGGCCAACTGGATCGTCAACGAGGTGGCGCCAACCGGGAAGCTCCTTGCGCCGCAGCATCTCGCCGAGCTCATGCAGATGATGGGTCGGGATGCCATCTCGCGCGACCAGGCGCGCGAGGTGATGCCAATCCAAAGGCCGTGGCCGACTACCGAAGCGGGAAGAAGCAGGCGATGCAGGCATTGATGGCCGACCTGCGAAAGCGCGCGCCACAGGCCAATCCCAAGGTCGCGAACGAGGTGCTGCTCAAGCTTCTTGGCTAGGCGGCGTCCGGCGTGAGAGCCACGTGCTGAAGACGTACAGGCCGACAGCGATGAGATAGACGGCGATGCCAGCCAGCACCAGCAGCCCGCCCGTGAACTGGGACACCAGGCTGCTGATGTCGAGGGCGAGCAGCGAGGCGCCAAGGCCGACGGCTACGCCGCCGAGCAGCCGGGACACGGTCGGGGTCGCATGGACCACCGGCAGCAGCATCCAGTCGGCCGTCCGGCCGGGGAACGATCCGCTCAGCAATAGGAAGATGCCGCCGCCCAGCATCACGCCGCCGGCAAGGTAGGCAAGAACCAGCAACACGGACCCCATCGCCGGGATTCTAATTCGGCCCCTCCGGTGACTGCGGTCGGGGCCCCCCTCCGGCCACTGTATCCAGATCTGTAGCCTTACTTGGCGTGTCCCTGCCTCCAGATCTCCACGTGCATTCGGAATGGTCGTGGGACGCCACGCGTGGCTCCATGGAGCGCAGCTGTGAGCGCGCGGTGGAGCTCGGCCTGCCCGGGATCGCGTTCACTGAGCACGCGGACTGGGTGGCCATCCATGACGGTCAGCGCCCGATGGACGTTGCCGGCTACCTGGATGCGGTCGAGCGATGCAGGCAGAGATTCAAGGGCCTACGCATCCTGTCGGGGGTCGAGTTCGGGGAGCCGCACTGGTTTCCGGAGGAGAGCGCCGCGATCCTCGCCGGCGGCAAGCTGGACAGGGTGCTCGGGTCGGTGCACTGCGTGCGGATCGGTTCGGAGATCATCGATGCGAGCGAGTTCCGGTTCCGTCCGGCATCCGAGGCTATGAACGCGATCAAGGAGTATTTCCGAGAGATGTTGGACCTGGTCGACAGCCCGCAGCATTTCGACGCGCTGGCGCACCTCGACTATCCCAAGCGTTACTGGCCTTCGGATCTGCCGCTGTATCGCGAGGAGGACTTCGAGGAAGAGCTGCGCGCGATCCTGACCGCGGCCCAAAAACGCGGCCTGGTGCTGGAGGCCAACACGACGCGGGGGGATGGGGGAGAGCAGAGGTTCTGCCCGGGCCGGAAGGTGCTCCGCTGGTGGCACGAGATGGGCGGCGAGGCGGTGAGCTTCGGAAGTGACGCTCATCATCCGGAAGCGGTGGCCGGCGGCTTCAAGCTGGCCGTCGAGATCGTGGAGGCGGCCGGGTTCAAGCCCGCAAAGGACCCGCTGGCGTTGTGGCGCCGCTGATCCTGCGTCCCGAGTCGCCTGCGCACGGTGGCGCGACGGTGGCGCGGGACGACGGCAAGGTCTGGCTCGTCAATTACGCGCTGCCGGGCGAGGTCGTCGAGGCGGAGCCGCGAGGACGCCAGGGCGGGGTGGCGGTGGCCGCCGCGACTCGGGTGCTGGAGGCGTCGCCCCACCGGGTGGATGCGCCGTGTCCGTACTTCGGTGAATGCGGCGGGTGCCAGCTGCAGCACGCCGCGTATGCCCATCAGCTCGGGCTCAAGAGGCAGGTGGTTGAGGAGGCGTGGGCGCGAGCCGGCCTGCGGCTGCCGCCCGACACGTCGGTCTTGGGCATGGACGATCCGTGGCGCTATCGCATCCGCGGTGAGTTTGAGGCCGTGGCCGGCCAGGATGGCTGGCGGTTTGGTTTCCACCGCCAGCGTTCGCATGCGGTGCTGCCGATCGAAAGTTGTCTCATCCACGACGTGCGCGTCGAGCGGGCGCTGCCCGCTTTCGCCCAGGCCGCGAACGAGCTCGAGCTGAAGGGTCTGCAGAATCTTCTGTTGACGGTTGAGCCGAACGGTCCGGGCCTGTTGTGGAGATTGCGCTTTCACGGCCGCGAGCCGAGATGGCCGCGCGAGGACTTCGCACGTCGGGTAGCCGACCTGTTGCCGGAAACCGTTCTGCTCGACGACGCGATCTCCCTGCAGTTTTGGGGGATGACATTTCGCGTTCGCAGCGACACGTTCGTCCAGACCAACTACCAGCAGATGCTCGTCCTGTATCGGACTGCGATGCACATGCTCGGCGTGACACCGACCGATCACGTGCTCGACCTTTACGCCGGGATCGGCACGATCTCGGTCGCGGTGGCTCGTGAAGCCGCGAGCGTGACTGCGATCGAAGAAAACCCGCACGCGGTGCAGCTCGGCCGTCTGAACGCGCGGATCAACTCGGCCGGCGTCAACTACATGCCTGGCAAGGTCGAGACCGTGCTGCGCCAGGTGAAGCTTGGCCGCCATCAGGCGGTGATCCTGGACCCGCCGCGCGCCGGGTGCGAGCCTGCCGCCCTCGCGGAGCTGATCCGCCTGGGCGCGGCGCGGCTGGTCTACATCTCGTGCGAGCCGTCGACGCATGCACGCGATCTCATTGCTCTCGTCAGGGGAGGCTATCGAGTGAGGCGTGCGGCGATCGTGGACATGTTCCCGCAGACGTACCACATCGAGTCAGTTGCGCTTTTGGAGCGCAGTTAGGGATCGGCCCCTCCGGCCGGCTTTGCCGGCCACCTCCCCATAGATGGGGAGGAGTTGTCTGACTTAGATCCGGTCTAGTTTTCTGACTAGTTTCACGACCGAGAGCCGAAGCCGACCCGGACCTAGAGATCTGACGACCATCGTGAGGATCGGCTTCAGAACAAGCATGTGGACCTAAACGGGACGTGTGATGAGACGGTTACGGCGAGATACAACCGGGGGAGATTAAACGACCGCGCCCTGTTTTGTCCCCCTCAGAACGAACTCCGCCAAGCGCCCGACTCCCTCGCGCAGATCCTGGTCTGAACTGGCCAGACTGATCCTGACGGCGCCACCGGCAACCTTGCCGAAGGCCGTGCCGGGAGCCACCGAGACGCCGCGCCCCCGCAGGAGCGCGAACGCGAAGTCGCGCGATCCAAGGCCACTGGGCGAGATGTCTGCCATGCAGTAGAAGGCGCCCGAGGGCTCGGCCAAGAACAGACCCGCCTCCTTGAGGAGGTCGACCACAAGGTTTCGGCGGCGGCGATAGGCGTCGACCATCTCGGTGACACAGTTCTGCGGTCCGTCGAGGGCGGCCTCCGCGGCGACCTGGCTGATGGTCGAGACGCACGATGAGTTGGACTCGAGCACCTTGGTCGTCGTGTCGATGAGCTCCGTAGAGCCGGTCACGTAGCCCAGCCGCCAGCCCGTCATCGCGTACGTCTTGGAGAACGTGAACGCGCTCACGATGCGTGGATCGTCCGGCGCGATCGTCGCGGCGCTGGTCCACGACCCGTCGAGGACGATCTGGTCGTAGCACTCGTCGCTGATGAGCCACAGGTTGTGTTTCTGGGCGAGCTCGACGAACGCGACCATGGTTTCTCGGGGATACACCGCGCCGGTGGGATTGTTCGGGCTGTTGACCACGATGACCTTGGACCTCGGTGTGATGAGAGCTTCGAGCGCATCGAGGTCAGGTTGAAAGTCGATCTCTGGCGGGCAGGGATAGAAAACGCCTCGCGCGCCGGTCCAGGCGAGCATCATCCTGTAGTTCGGCCATCCAGGGTCGGGCAGAAGGATCTCGTCGCCGTGCTCGAGCACCGCGGCAAGCACGGCGGCGATCGCACCCACGCCGCCAGGCCCGCAGGCGATGCGTTCGGGTGTCGTCTTGATCCCATTCACCCGAGCGAGCTTGTCGACCAGCTTCTCCCGTAAGGAGAACAATCCCTGCGTATGGGTGTAGAAGGTCTTGTTCTCGTCGATGGCGCGCTTGCCCGCGTCTTTGACGTGCTGGGGAGTGGGGAAGTCGGGCTGCCCGACATCGAGACGGATGGCGCCCGGCGTGCGCAGCGCCTCGTTGGCGATCTCACGGATACCGGAATGAGCGGCTTCGGCGGGCCCGTCGGCCAGTGAAGGCAGCGCTATTTTGGCCATGTCTCTCGATAGACTATCTCCCGGGGTCCGCCACACCCAAAGCCAAACGATGCCGCACGCCCCAAAAACCTTCGTCCACCTCCACAACCACACCGAGTACTCGCTGCTCGATGGGGCCAGTCGGATTCCCGCGCTCGTCGCGCGGGCGGCCGAGCTCGAGATGCCGGCGATCGGCATCACGGACCACGGCGTCATGTACGGCGCCATCCACTTCTACAAGGCGTGCAAGGAAGCCGGGATCAAGCCGATCATCGGCTGCGAGGTCTACGTCGCCCCGCGTTCCAGGCTGCTCCGCGAGGGCCGCGTCGACCGAGATCCAAACCATCTGACGCTTCTGGCCGCGGACCACGAGGGGTATGTCAACCTGATGCGCCTCTGCACGGTCGGCCAGATGGAGGGCATGTACTACAAGCCCCGCATCGACAAGGAGATCCTGGCCGAGCACTCCAAGGGCTTGATCGCCCTTTCCGGCTGTCTGCAAGGTGAGCCGGCGAGCCGGATCGTCGATGGCGACATCGACGGGGCTCGCGAAGCGGTCGCCGCATACCGCGACATCTTTGGCAAGGACCGATTCCTACTGGAGGTCCAGCGCCACGGCATCGACAAGCAGGCCCAGGTCAACGAGGTGCTGGCGCGCTTCGGCCAGGAGTTCG